>JAQVXM010000067.1 GCA_028709185.1 Minisyncoccota bacterium
GCTCGGTCAATAAAAAGAATCCCGTTTAAATGATCTATTTCGTGTTGAAATATTCTTGCTGTGTATCCGAAAACCTTTAACTTTATTTTTTTTCCGTTTTTATCAAATCCGGAAACGGTTATTTTTTTATACCTTTCTACTTCTCCCAGTATATTGGGAACGCTTAAACATCCCTCTATATCCTTTTCTGTTTCTTTGGAAACTTTTTCTATTTGCGGATTAAATACCGCATAAAATCTTTTTCTTGTGGCGCCTTGCGCGGGAGATTCGGCTACAAACAAGGAAAAACTTAACCCTGCCTGATTTGCAGCCAATCCTACCCCGTCTTTTTCAATCATTTCTTTTCTCATTTCTTTTAAAAGCTCGTTTATTTCTTTTTTGGAAAATTTAGAAAAATCAAATTCCGTAGTTTTTTTTCGTAAAAATTTTTCTTCTTCTTTTTTATCGATAGTTAAAATTTTCATATCATTTTATATTATTTTTTAAAGTTTAAATGCGTCATTTCGAATCTTGTTAGTTAATCATTTAATCTTTACTTTTTCTTTTTTTTATTTTATTATATTAAAAGCTTCTTGGCAAATAATATAAGATGAAAAGGAGAAAAAAATGGAAGAATGGAAAGAGGGAATATCGATAACGGTTAAGGCTGATATGTGGCTTTGCGGGGGATGCAGTCCTAATATACTCATTACTATAACAAGAACAAAAAATGGAAGAATTTTTATTTCTGAAAATAACGGGTGGAAGCAGAGAGAAATTTTTCCCGCTCCTATTTTTCTAAAAAAAGATTTTTCCAAAAAAGAATATTTCTTTTCTGTTAAAATGAAAGACGGAACCACATATTATTTTTTTGAAAAGAAAGCGACAAGAAGACCTATGGAATTCTTTTTTACATTCGAATTTAAACTTTTGGAAGAAAAAAGGATTTGTCTTAACTAAAATCTTATATTTTTGTTTTTACTAAAAATAATGCCCCTTAGTAAAAAATGCCGAGGGGATTTTTATTTTTTAATTTTTTTTATAGCCATTCTCATAAAATAAGCTCCTTTATTTTTTATTTTTTTATTTTCTGTAATGTTTTTTGCGAGAGCGAGTAATTTATCCGAATCGCCTAATTTTGCCATTTTTATATAAAGTGATTTGTGTCTCTCATCTTCAAGATGCATGGCAATTTCAAGTCCGATCATCTGGAATCTTTTATAAACCCGCGATTTTTTCTTGCGATTTTTTATTTCTTCCAAATATTTTTCTTTTTTTACTCCTTCCATCGCTTTTATCTTATATTGCTTTCTGTTAAAAGCAACCGTCTTGCTCGCTTTAAATTAGCTTGCTAGAATAAAAGAACCGTAATTTATGGAAGAAAAAAAGAAAAAATATCAAAAAATCATTGCTGTTTCTCTTGCTGTTTTTCTCGCTATTTATTTCACTTTTTATTTAGGTTTTTATTTTGGCGCGCAAAATCCAAAGGAAATAAAAATTTCCGGAGTGGAAGGCGTGGAAAATAAAGAAGGAATCAGTTTGAATCCCTTTTGGGAAGTTTGGGGAATGGTTAGGGAAAAACATATAAACGGAGAAAAAATAAAAGATAAAGATTTGATTTATGGCGCTATGTCTGGACTTGTTTCTTCTCTGGATGATCCTTATTCCGCCTTTCTTCCCCCTGAAGATTCGCAAAAATTTGAAGAAGATGTTAAAGGTTCTTTCGGCGGTGTCGGAATGGAAATTGAATCAAAAAATGGACAATTAATCGTTGTTGCTCCGCTTAAAAACACTCCCGCTGAACGAGCCGGACTTCTTGCTGGAGATTTAATTCTTAAAGTGGATGGAGAAGAAATAGGCAGTTTGGACGCAAATTCCGCTGTTAAAAAAATTAGAGGAGACGTCGGTACAAAAGTTGTTCTTTCTATTTTCCGTGACGGATTTAAAGAAGTGAAAGATTTTTCTTTAATTAGAGAAGTGATAAAAGTCCCGACCCTTGAATGGGAAATGAAAGGGGATATAGCTTACGTGAAACTTATGGGCTTTAATGAAAATTCTCTTCCGCTTTTTTATGAAGCTATGATTAAATCATTATTTTCCGGCGCTAAAGGATTAGTGCTTGATTTAAGAAATAATCCTGGCGGTTATCTTGAAGTGGCCACCCGTTTATCGGGTTGGTTTGTGGAAAATGGAGAAATAGTTGTTAGTGAACGTTTTCGCGACGGCAAAAAAGACGACTTCATCGCTACTGGTAATGAGGCCTTAAAAGATTTTCCAACTGTTATCTTGGTTAATAAAGGTTCTGCTTCTGCTTCTGAGATTTTAGCCGGCGCTCTTCGTGATTTGCGTGGCGTAAAACTGGTTGGTGAAAAAACTTTTGGCAAAGGAACCGTTCAAGAACTCAATTATTTAGCAGACGGTTCTATGGTTAAACTGACTATCGCTGAATGGGTTCTTCCAAGCGGACAAATTTTAAAAGAAGAAGGCCTTGAGCCGGATTATAAAGTTGAAATTACTGAAAAAGACAAAGAACAAAATAAAGATCCGCAACTTGAAAAAGCTTTGGAATTGATAAAACAATAAATAATAATATGAAAATAATATTGCTTGAAGACGTCAAAAAAATTGGGCGTCGCTTCGAGATTAAAAATGTTTCGGATGGCTATGCTCGCAATTTCCTTATTCCAAGGGGACTCGCAAAAATTGCTGATTCTAAATCAGTTGAAAAAATAGAACAAGAAAAAAAAGCGGTTTTTGCTAAAACTGAAGAAAAAAATTTTTTAGCCTTAAAAGAAAAAGAAAAAATATCCGGTAAAATTTTTAAGATCTCAAAAAAAGCAGGGGATAAAGGAGAACTTTTTGGTTCTGTTTCTGAAAAAGACATTCAATCAATTTTTGAAAAAGAATTCGGTTTTTCTCCTTTTAAAATAGAACTTAAAAATAACTTAAAAACGATCGGAGAATATCCGTTAAAAATATTTTTAACTCCGGAAATTTTTGCCGATTTAAAAATTATTATTTCAAAAGAAAAATAAAAAAGCTCATTTGAGCTTTTTTATTTAGTGACTTCTACCATTGTTATCTTTCTTTTTTTCCCGTCAAATCCGGCTTTGAATTTTCTGGAAAATTTTACTTTTCCATCTACTGCTGCAAAAAGTGTGTCATCCGCTCCGGTTTTTATATTTTTCCCTCCATGATACTTTGTCCCCCTTTGTCTGATTATTATTTCTCCCGCTTTTATCATTTCACCGTCTTGTTTTTTAACTCCTAGTCTTTTGGATTTGGAATCTCTTCCTAATCTGGTAGAACCCGCAGATTTTGTATGTGCCATATCAAGCTATTTTACTATATTTTTCTTTAAAAAGTCAATATAATTTAAATATGGAAAAAATCAAAGATTTTTTTAGGGAAAAGGGGAGGGAAACAATCCTTTTTACATTAGTTATGCTTATTTCTTCTCTAAGTTTTGCTCTCGGCTATCTTTATTTTCAGGAATTTAAAAATATTCCCATTGTTATTGAAAAATGTTCCGAATAACTACTTTTTTCTTTCGTATTTTTTTAAAGATATCCTATTTTTTTTAATATCGATTCATTTTCCCATTCCCATAATCTTTTTGCTCCAAGAAACGCTTCAAAATCATTTTCGTGGGAAACAGGGGATTCGGAAAGTTCAATATTTCCTTGCGGTTCAGACCAAACATGCTCTTCTTTTTTACACATTCCGTTTGTATAA
>JAQVXM010000068.1 GCA_028709185.1 Minisyncoccota bacterium
TCCCGCAGCTCGGCTCGGACGCGAACGGTTGCGAGCGCCCGCCCGTCTGCTGCGAGGGGGCTGCCAGCGGCGGTCAGTGCACCACGAACATGAGCTGTACGAACGGCGTGTGCGTCGTGGAGTCGTGTAACTGTCAGTGAACCTCAGTCGGCCAATGTGAACTTGCCGGCCTGTCGCGCGACAAGCGCATCCTGTTCAAGCCTTTTCAGAATCTGTTCAAGCCAATGATGATGTGCCACGAGTGACCAGTCTGAAGCCACCCTCCGTCCGATTGCATTCAACGAAAGACCCGACGGGATCTGCCGCAATACCTCCACGATGCGTCCCCGCACAATACGATTGGGAACGAAGCGGCCGGCAATCGTACGGCCGGGTTCGGACTTCGGGATGCGTACTTCAGACTTCGGGAATTTTTTTGCGGTTGCTTTCATGAGCCCTTGCGCTGTGAGCGGACACACATCCCACCTTGGATTTTTTTTGGTCTGCACGAGTGAGCCGAAGTCCATGAGGGCCGCGTGCCAGTTACGCGCATCGTGATACGGTGCGCCGTCGAGCGCAGCACCCAGTACATCCGCAGCGATGCGCAGCAGAAACCGGTCATCCCTCTCCCATGTCCCGTCCGGGCGTTCCGGTCCCACGAACGTGCGGTGGAGGATGCGACGGATGTTGGTGTCGACGCAGGGCGTCGGGAGATTGAAGGCGAAATTCCGAATGGCGGCGGCGGTGTAGTGACCGATCCCCTTGATGGCTCCAAGCTCCTCCATCGTTTTGGGAAAGATCCCCCCGCACCGATCCATGATGGTCCGACAGGCATCGCGAAGGCGCAGCGCCCTGCTGTTGTACCCCATACCGCGCCATGCCCGGATGACATCGGCATTCGATGCACGTGCGAGTGTCGCCAATGTCGGGAACTGACCGAGGAAACGCGGATAGAGAACGATGACCCGCGGCACCTGTGTCTGCTGGAGCATGACCTCCGAGACCAGGATCCTGTACGCGCGCTCCGCGTCATCCTGTACCGGAAGATCACGCCAAGGCAGCACGCGTTTGTGAACGGTAAACCACCGCCAAATTGTCTCCGTGAAGCCAAGGACACGCTCTCTGCGCTGCATGAGCACCAGCATAATCGATCACGCCGCACGGAGAAAACTGTCCTTTTGAGGCCGTCGGATCGCCCGTCCTCTCCACGAATTTGGTCGCAATCCCGTTGACGGCCATCCGCAATCTCCCTAGACTTTTCGGGCAAAAAGAAGCTAGAGTGCTTCCGATATCCCTTTTTTCCCTCCTTTGTTATGGCAGATCAGAAGAAATTCGACCGCAGCAAGCCGCACGTCAACGTCGGCACCATTGGTCACGTCGACCACGGGAAGACGACCCTTACCGCGGCCCTCTCCTTTAACTTCTCACCGGAAGGAGAAAAGAAAGGGTACGCAGACATCGATAACGCTCCCGAAGAGAAAGAGCGCGGCATCACGATCAACACCTCGCACGTGGAGTACGAATCCCCCAAGCGCCACTACGCGCACGTGGACTGCCCGGGGCACGCTGACTACGTCAAGAACATGATCACGGGCGCCGCCCAGATGGACGGAGCCATCCTCGTGGTTTCCGCGGCTGATGGTCCTATGCCCCAGACGCGCGAGCACATTCTGCTGGCCCGCCAGGTGAACGTGCCGTACATCGTCGTCTACCTCAACAAGGTGGATCTCGTGACGGACCCTGAGCTCATCGATCTCGTCGAAACGGAGGTGCGCGAACTCCTCACCAAGTACGAGTTCCCGGGCGACAAGACCCCGATTCTGCGCGGCTCCGCCCTCAAGGCAGTGGAAGGAGACAAGGCAGAAATCGAGACACTCAAGAAGCTCCTCGACACGCTCGATGAGTGGATCCCCGTCCCCGAGCGCCAGACCGACAAGCCCTTCCTCATGTCCGTGGAGGACGTGTTCTCCATCAAGGGACGCGGCACCGTGGCCACGGGCCGCATTGAGCAGGGCAAGGTGAAGATCAACGAAGAAGTGGAAATCGTCGGCATCAAGCCGACGCGCAAGACCGTCGTCACGGGCGTGGAAATGTTCCACAAGCTCCTCGATGAGGGCATGGCCGGTGACAACGTGGGTCTGCTTCTGCGCGGCATTGAACGCGAGGACATCGAGCGCGGCCAGGTGCTGGCCAAGCCGGGTTCCATCACCCCGCACACCAAGTTTGACGCTGAGGTCTACATCCTCACCAAGGAGGAAGGTGGACGCCACACGCCCTTCTTCAAGGGCTACAAGCCGCAGTTCTACCTCCGCACGACGGACGTGACCGGCGCAGTCGAGCTGCCCGCGAACGTCGAAATGGTCATGCCGGGTGACAACGTGAAGTTCGTCGTTACGCTCGGTTCGCCCATCGCCCTGAACGAAGGGACGCGCTTTGCCATCCGCGAAGGAGGCCGCACGGTCGGCTCCGGCGTGGTGACCAAGGTCATCGAATAAGGCATTCTCCCCGGCGGGGGAGTCCCCTCCTCCGCCGGGTTTTCATTCTGCTCTTTCTCCCCTCCTCTCCCATGGCTGCACCCAAGAAGGCTCCCGCGAAGAAAACCGCTCCTGCCAAGAAGGCTCCGCCCAAGGCACCTCCCGCAGTGAAGAAACCGGTAGCCCCCCGAAAAGAACCCGTTGCCGTGGAGAAGAAACCCACTCCAGCACCGGTCCAGAAGAAAACCGCTGAGTCCAAGACGGCGCCTTCCATCCGCATCCGCCTGAGCGCATTCGACCACACGGTGCTCGATGAAGCGGCAGCCAAGATCATCGACACCGCAGAGCGTTCCGGAGCCGTCGTCCATGGCCCGATCCCCCTCCCCACCCGCATTCGCAAGTTCACCGTGAACCGCTCAACCTTCGTGCACAAGAACTCACGCGACCAGTTTGAAATGCGCACGCACCGTCGCTTGATCGACCTCAAAGAAACCACGTTCAAGACCATGGAGAGCCTGCAATCTTTGAGTCTGCCCTCCGGCGTGGATATTGAGATCAAGATGGGTTGAGCGTACAAGGAACAGGGCTACAATCACTCCCTTTGCCCCCTTCGCGTCCATGATGACCAGACTGTTGATCCCTCCACACGTTCTCGATCAAGGGGAACGTGCTGTCGTCCGTGCTCTGGAAAAATCCGGGGTGCAGGGACCCTCGACCATCGATGTCGCCGCACGCGTCGTATCCCTGGCGCAAGAAATCTCCAAAGCAGCTTTGAAGAGGGTTCGACAGGCCGGATTCACCTTGGTCGATCCCGAGCCGCTCCGGCTCCGTTTTGACGTGTCCGGTCCGGAACGTCTGCCCGTTGCCGACGCGGCCCGGCGGCTCTGCGGCGCCTATGGCCTTGAGACCACCCCTGTGCTCTCCATCGATGTCGTCGTCCCAGGGCAGCATATCGAGAGCATCCGCAATGCTTTCGATGCACTGGGATGCACTGAAAGGCCCATACGAGACGGCAAAGCGGTTACCGCCTCCGGTGCGCTCCCCGCTACTTCCACTTCTTCACCTTCAGACCCGCCTCCGCCGCAGCCTGCTCCGCCTCCTGCTTGCTCGCTCCAGACCCCCGAGCAACCTCATCCGTCCCCAGAAACACAGCCGACGTGAATTCCTTGTCGTGGTCCGGACCACTCTCCGCAACGACCTCGTAGTGCGGAGTGATCGAGAGGAGTTCCTGCGCC
>JAQVXM010000069.1 GCA_028709185.1 Minisyncoccota bacterium
ATAGCCATCACTCGACCCCTGAGCGCCACCGCGAACAAAACGGGATCGAGTCCCGTTGTGTCGGAAAGACCGAACCCATCGGGATCTTGAAGATACTGTTCCAGGAGATCGTGGTCTGTATTTGACACTATGAGTCATTATACATCAATTGATACATACCCATCAAGAACCGGCAGAATCAAAGAGGAGCCGGTATTGCTCCCCTACCTTCCTCCAGTCGAATATTTCCTCGATGCGATGCCTGGCTGCTACGCCGAGAGTGCGCCGCTTCGCGGGATCCTCAATCAGTCGTCGAAGATGCGCGCGCAGTGCTTCGCGATCCCCCGCTGGAAAGAGGAGGCCCGAAACGCCGTTCTGGATGAGAAACCGGTTGCCACCCACATCGCTCGCAACGCACGCACACCCGCTCGCCATCGCCTCGATAAGCGCATTGCTGAGTCCTTCGCTGTAGCTGGGCAGGACGAAAATATCCGTGGTACGGAGAATCCCAGGGATATCGTGGCGCAGGCCGGTGAATGTGACCTGATCCTGATACTGCCTGACGAGGGGATGACTTGCTTGCCCCGAGCTAGTCGAGGGGTACCAGCCAACCACCTGCACCTTTGTCTGCGGAAAATCACGGCGCACAGCGGTCGCGGCGGAGAGGAAATCCTCCACACCTTTGACCGACTCCAACCGACCGACATACGTCATCGTCACGCGATCCGAAGAACGGGCGGGCGGACCGAAAGGGGCAGGATCAATCCCCGTGGGAATGACCTGAGTTTTGTGCACGATGCCGAGCCGCCTGAGCAGCGACTCCGATTGCGGATGGAAGAGGACGATACGTCGGGCGCAGAGGAGGATGAGCCATCCGAGCGTCCAGGCGTAGATCGCGGCTCCGATGCGGGGCAGGATTCCCCGCGGCCACCACGTCATGCCGACGAACGTGTCGGTGAGGACGATCGGACGCCGGCCCGTGAGCGTGAGAGGAATCGCAACGAGCGACGTCCAGAAGAGGAGCTTGTTGATGACGATGATATCGGGCTTCTCTGCACGGATCGTCTTGCGCACGAGACCCGCAAAGCCGAAGGCAATGCCGTAATTCCACGGATCAGGCAGGAAGAAATCCTTCTTGCGATAGATCGTGAGCGAAGGACCGACCACCTCCACTCCCGTTTTGGGTCCCATGCACGCCACTACGACGCGGTACCCGAGCCGCTGCCACAGTTCAGAGAGCTTCACCGTACTCACCATCCAGCGGTGTTCTTCTTGCCAGTACGGTGATATCAGGAGAATAGTTTTCACAAGGACATAGTAGAACAGTCCGCGCGAACTGGCAGCTCAGCTGAAACACAAATTCTTACTATTCTTTAGACTGTTGCCTCTCCACCTGCATGGCCAAAACATTGAGTTGATCGATTGCGCACCGGAATCCTTTCCGAACCACCAGCGTCTGAGGACCCGGGGAAGGATGCTTGACGCGGCCGCGACAGTAATGATCCACCACGGCGCTGAGGAGCCGATCAGTAGTCGTTCGTTCAGACATGCCACTATTATACGCACGATCAGCGCACCGCATACATCGTCATTTCTCCGATTGCCTTGTCTCCAACCCCGCATCCCTGAGCGCCATGGCACGTGTGAGCTTGGTCTGCCGTTGCTCCAATTCTTCCAGGCGAACGATCAGAACGAAGATGATGAAAGAGAGAATGCCGAGGAAGGTGATAAGGAGAGCATTCTGCCGGTCTTTGAATCCCATGACGAAGGTCAGGTAATCGAGCACCGACGGGAAGAGCGCGATGACGGCAATCGCGACCCAAAAGATGGTCCAGAGAGATCCCTCCCAGATCGTCTTCTTCTGCCGCATCACCAGGCTCCACACGTAGAACACGGCGGAGAGCGAGATGAACGTGGCGATGATCTGGTAGGGCGTGAAGGACGGCATGGTGTCAGTTTATCGGAGGAATGAACGCAGGAGAATACGAAACGCCGTTTTGACGCCGTTGGCGAATGACTGTCCTTTGGCCAGTGTGTACTGAGAGTACAACACTTTGATGGGTACTTGCGCAATACGCCACTTGTGCTGCACCGCCTCCCGAACGAGTTCCGTGCAGAACTCGTACCCACTCATGCGAATCCGCACCTCTCGAACCGCACGCGGTCCGAACACCTTAAAGCCGCACTGGCTGTCATTCACCCACTTGCCGGTCGTGGCGAAGGTCACCAGATTGCCGACGGCATTGAAGAGACGACGGATGAGAGGAATGCGATTCCTCTGTCCGAAACGATTGGCGAAGACAATGTCTGCGCGGTTGTCTTTGATGGGTTGAAGGAGTGCGGGAATGTCGTTGGGATCGTGCTGCTCATCCGCATCCAGCGTGACGATCACATCCGCACGGAGAGACCGTGCCGCATCGATGCCCGTCATCGTTGCCGCTCCCGCTCCGCAATTCTGCGGATGGGAAACGACGGTCGCACCGGCTCTGCGCGCAACATCCGCAGTCGTATCGCTGGAGCCGTCGTCCACGACCACGACACAGTCCACGAATTGCCGCGTATGCCCGACCACCCCGACAATGCGTTTCGCTTCGTTGTAGGCCGGGATGACGGCAATCACATGCATGGTTACGGAAGCAGAATATAGGCCACTCCGGCATCGCGATCATTCACCTGCGGCACGATGCCCAGAGCACGCGTGTTGGCGAATTCCAGGAATGCATTGACCTTCCGGTGCAACGAACCGTTCTGATCCTTTTCAATGGTCGCCGTATTCGTGTCGAAAATGATGGAGTTGAATCCCAGCCACTGCAGGCGTTTGAGCGTCTTGGCTGCGTCGCGCTCCGCGTAGAGACAGTTGAAGAAGTCCAGCTGATGATCCGAAACTCCGATCACCTGAAAATTACGTGGAATGAAGTATGGAATGAATGTGCCGATGCGATACAGATAGGGCCGTTCGGGCGTCGTCTTCGCACGACTGAGTGCGGTATTGGCGATGTCGTCGTAGTGCGACACCGTCCGCTCCTGCAGCGCGGCTGCGGAAATTTTGCCGAGGGGGTATTCCAGCATGTTCCGCTGGATCTCGTACTGCCACAACCGCTGGCCGAAGGAACAGAAGAGTGCAATGACAATCAGAATGCTGACTGCGCTACGACTGAAGATGTCGGGAGCATGCACGACCAGCGCCTCAGCGCAGATCACGAGGCCGAGGAACATGCCGATGCCGTACCACGGAACACCGTTGGCGAGGAACACCCACTCGACAACGAGGAAAAGCGTCGCGGCCCAGAGCCACCGAAGCCACTTGCCACGATGCATCCAGAAGAGCGGCAACAGAAGTAGGAGCGGAAAGAGGAAGAGAACAGGCGATGTCGTCACGTAGTACCCTGCGGAGTCCAGATTGAGCACAGATCTCCACGGGAGCAGAAGGTAGTGACTGAGCCCCGTGCGGTATCCCCAGTAACGGCCAAGCTCCTCGGAGCTCCCCGTTGCCGTGCAGTCGGGGGACGACCTGTCCACACGCAATTCGTTGGGAAGTTCCCTGTAGCGCCCGACGATGCTGCCACTCGCCGTTCCATCGATATTGAATTCCGGACTGTCGGAATTGGGCACCCCCAGCTCAAGAGCTGTCGGAATGATGCGGCCCCGTAGGAAATTGTTGTGGTAAACCCAGGGAACGAGCGACGCGGCG
>JAQVXM010000070.1 GCA_028709185.1 Minisyncoccota bacterium
CTTGCCAAAGAAATAACAGAAAAAAACATTACTATTCACACCTCTTGTTCTTTGACTAAAAACGGGTTGATTAATCTGGGAATTAAAGAAGAACAAATTAAAATAGTCCCTCTCGGTATCGACCTCAAAATTTTCAAACCTCTTAAAAATCCTTTCGAAAAAACAGAAATAAAAAAGCGTCTTGGCTTGCCTCTTGATAAAATCATCATCGGCTCCTTTCAAAAAGACGGCAACGGTTGGGAAGACGGCCTGGAACCGAAATTAGTTAAAGGACCGGATATTCTTTGTAATGCCATTGAACTTCTTTCCAAAAAATATCCTGTTCACATTCTTCTTTCCGGACCCTCCCGCGGCTACGTCAAAAATCGGCTTAAAAAAACCGGCATTCCTTTCACTCATCTCTTTTTAAAAAAATATGGCGACATCGCCGACCTTTATCACGCCCTCGACCTTTACCTTATCACTTCCAGAACTGAAGGCGGACCTATGGCTCTTCTTGAATCTTGGGCTACCGGCACGCCTCTTGTCTCAACATCCGTCGGTATGGTAAAAGACTTAGGAAAAGAAGGAAGAAACATTTTAATCGCTAATTCAGAAAACATAGAAGAAATTTCTGCTCAATCCGAAAGAATATTAAAAGATAAATCTCTGTCTGAAAAAATAGTCGAAAACGCTCTTCTTGAAGTAAAAAATTATTCCTGGCGCGTAATGGCTGATCATTGCCTCCGAGAATTCTATTCGTAAAAGATTCTAATTTAAATTTTTTTTAATCCTATATTTATAATGAATACAAAAATAATAGTCACTGTTGGACCGGCAACTAACACTGAATCCCATCTCGCAAAAATAAAAGAGGCTGGAGTCAATTTTGTCAGAGTCAACATGTCTCACTCCTCTTTAGAAGATTTGAAATATTTTATTAACCTCTCAAAAAAAGTAGATATCCCTTTCATTATCGATACTGAAGGTTCGCAAATTAGAACCGGGAATCTCTACAAAGATCTGATAAATTTCAATGAAAATGATTTTATAGAAATTTATAAAAAAGAAATTATCGGTGATGAAAAAAAAATAAATTTAAAACCTGGTCACATCATAGATCAACTGGAAAAAGGAGACCTTATTTATATAGATTTTAATACCCTGATTCTAAAAATTTCCGACATCTCTACAAAAGAAAAAGGATTTATAACCGCCAAAGTAATTGCTTGCGGATCTCTTGGAAAAAATAAAGCTGTTATTATTGACCCGGTTTTTCCTAAAAAATTTTCTCTCCCTCCTTTATCGAAAAAAGATTATCAATCCATAGAATTAGGGTTAAATGAAAAAATCGGGCACATAGCCGTTTCTTTTGTTCGCAAAGGTTCCGATATAGACGAAGTAAGACGCGCCACAAAAAATTCAATGAAAATTATTTCTAAAATTGAATGTTTTGAGGCTCTGGAAAATCTGGATGAAATAATTTCCAAATCGGATTATCTCCTTATTGATAGAGGAGACTTAAGTAAAGAAATTTCCATAGAAAAGATTCCTCTCACTCAAAAAATAATTATTAGTAAAGCTAAAGAAAAAAATAAAGGAGTTTTTGTCGCTACCAATCTTCTGGAAACAATGATCAGGGAAAAAAAACCGACTAGAGCCGAAGCTAATGACGTGGTTAATACTATTTTAGACGGAGCGGAAGGATTGATTTTAGCCGCTGAAACAGCTATTGGAAATAATCCGTTTGAATGTTTGACTGTGATGAACAAATTAATTAAAGAAGCTGAACTGGTGAGTAATCTTAATTTATTTGAAAAATCTAATCAGGAACTCTCTTTTCACTTAAAAAATTTAAACTATCTTCTTAGTGGTAATTCCTCTCTTATCCCTCCTCACGGAGGAAAACTTGTTAACCGCATAATAGAAAATTTCACTCGCCAAAATTATCTGGATTCTCTTTTTAAAATAGAATTGAATGAAAACTTAGAAATGGATGTCGAACAAATTGCCATCGGAGCCTTCAGCCCTTTGGAAGGTTTTATGAATAAAGATGATTTGGATAGTGTTCTCGATAATATGCGTCTCAAAAACGGTCTAGTTTGGACAATTCCTATAATTTTAGACGTCACCGAAGAACAGTCAAAAAACATCTATTTAGGACAAGAGATAGCTCTTACGAATAATCACAAAGAAATAATTGCCATTTTGAACGTTGAAGACATTTTTAAGCTGGATAAAGAAAATTTTATAAGAAAATTATACGGAACAGAAGATATAAGTCATCCTGGAGTTAAATGGGCAAAAAACATAAAACCTATTATTATAGGCGGAAAAATAAATCTCATTAAAGCAAGAGATTCGGAAACAAAAGAATATGAACTCACTCCAAAACAAACAAGAAGATTGTTTGAAGAAAAAGATTGGACTAAAATCATCGGTTTTCATACAAGAAATGTCATTCACAAAAGCCACGAATTTATCCAATTAAAAGCTTTGGAAAAAGAAGGGTGTCACGGACTTTTTATTCATCCGATTATCGGTAAAAAAAAGCCGGGAGACTTTCACGCTAAATTTATTATCGAAGGCTATAAAATAATGAATGATCTTTTCTACCCGAAAAACAAAGTTGTTTTTTCTACTTTTTCCACTTTCTCTCGTTATGCTGGTCCGAGAGAAGCTATTTTTACCGCTCTTTGCCGAAAAAATTTCGGCTGCAGCCATTTTATTGTCGGTCGGGACCATACCGGTGTTAGAAATTTTTACCACCCCAAAGCTTCTCATGAAATTTTCAGTCAGTTTAAAGACCTTGGCATAAAACCAATTTTTTTTGATCAGGTATTTTTTTCTAAGAAGTTAAATCAATATGTTCATGAACCTGAAGATATTTATAATCACACCGAAGAAGAAAAATTGCATATCAGTGGAACCGAAGCAAGAAGAATTTTAGAAAAGGGAGAAATACTTCCCGACTGGTTTATGCGCCCGGAGATATCTCAAATAATTACAGACGCCATTAAAAATAAAGAAGAAGTATTTATTGAAGAAAAACCAAGTAAAACAGGATCTGTTATTTGGTTTACCGGACTTTCTGGGTCAGGAAAAACCACTTTGGCGGAAAAATTAAAAGAAGTTTTAAAAACTCAAGATAAATCCGTCTTTATTATAGATGGAGATTCTGTCAGAAATACGCAAAATAAACATCTGGGATTTTCTCAAGAAGATATTAGAAAAAATAACTTTCTAATAGCCGAGCTTGCTAAAGAAAAAAGACAAATTTATGATTTTGTTTTAATCCCTGTTATTGCCCCCTACTTAGAAGACCGAGAGAAAATAAAAAATATTATTAGCGATAAGTTTATTGAATTTTTCATCAACAGTTCTCTCGAAGCTTGTATTAAAAGAGATGTTAAAGGATTGTATCAAAAAGCTCTAAAAGGAGAAATAAATAACTTTATCGGTTTAGCCGAATCTAATCCCTATGAATCTCCTAAAAATCCGGATTTGGAAATAAAAACGGATGTATTGGATATAAAAGAAAGTCTTGAAAAAATTATTGTCTTTTTAAAATCAAAAAACCTTCTTTAAAATTAATTTTTAG
>JAQVXM010000071.1 GCA_028709185.1 Minisyncoccota bacterium
GCGATAATCTTGGCGGATGAGCCGACCGGTAATCTGGATTCAAAAACCGGAGAAATAGTTCTTGGTTCTTTTCAAGAACTAAACGAAAAAGAAAAAAGAACTATTATTTTAATTACTCACGAACCGGATGTGGCGGAACATGCCGAACGCATTATTTATCTTAAGGATGGAATTATTATGAAAGATTCCAAACAACATCAAAAAAGAATAATTAAAAAAAACTAAAATGACTTTTTTAGATTTATTTGAAGAAACATTAATCGCTATCTCGTCTAATAAAGTTAGATCGGGTCTTACTATTCTCGGTATTGTTATCGGTATTAGTTCTGTTATTGCTATGGTTGCCATCGGCGAAGGAGCGCAAAATTCAGTAGCGGAACAAATAGAATCAGCCGGTTCTAATCTGATTACTGTTATGCCTGGAACGCAAAAATCAATCGGTTACGGAGCAAGTTCAAGTCGCGGTTCTTCTACTACATTAACAGAAGATGATTCTGACGCTATAGCCGAACTTGATCTTGTTAAGGCGGTTTCTCCGGAGCTTTCTTCCCGTTATCAGGTTGTCTCTAAAGGAAAAAATACCAATACTTCCATTGTTGGTGTTACTTCTTCTTATCCTTCTGTTCGCAAAATCGAAACAAGCGAGGGAAACTTTATTTCTGAACAAAATGAAAAAAGTTTTTCTAAAGTTGCTGTTCTTGGTCCTACTGCTCGAGATGACTTATTTGGAGAAGGAGCTTCTGATGTTGTCGGACAAACTGTGAAAATAAACGGCATGGAATTCAAAGTTATCGGCATCACGGAAACGAAAGGCGGCAGCGGCATGAATAATCAGGATGATATGATTTATGTTCCTCTTTCTACTGCTCAAAAGTTTTTAGCGGGGGATAATCATCTTTCTTCTGTTTATGCCGAAGCTTATGATTCCGAATCAATGACCGCTCTTGAAGAAGAAATAACCAGTCTTCTCTTAAAACGTCATAAAATTACAGATGCGGAATCAGCTGATTTTCGGGTTATGAATCAGGCGGATATGGTTGAAACCGCTTCAAGCGTTACGGAAACTTTTACGGTTCTTCTTGCCGCTGTGGCTGGTATTTCTCTTATAGTCGGTGGTATTGGCATTATGAATATGATGCTTACGACTGTTACGGAAAGAACAAGGGAGATCGGCTTAAGAAAAGCTATTGGCGCCAAAAAAAGAGATATTAGCATCCAATTTCTTGTTGAAGCTATTACTCTGACTTTTATTGGCGGAGTTATTGGAGTTATTTTGGGATGGTCGGTTTCTTTTCTAGTTTCTTATTTTGATTTGGTTGAAACGAGTGTTTCTTTCTTTTCTGTTTTGATTGCTTTCGGTGTTTCTGCCGCCATCGGCATAACTTTTGGTTATTATCCGGCGCGCCGCGCTTCCGAACTTAATCCAATCGAAGCCTTGCGTTACGAATAATAATTTTAAAATTAATATATAAAAATATATGAGAAAAAAAATATATGTATCGATCGCTGCTGTTTTAATTGGAATTAGTTTATTTTATTCCGGTGTTAAATATGGCGAATCGAAAAAAACAACGGCTTTTTCTGGAAATATGGGAGCTCGTCTTAACGGATCTGGTTTTCAAAATGGGACAAAAAATCAAGGCGGCGGAATGATAATGGGTGAAATAATCAGTAAAGATGAAGAAAGCATAACTGTTAAACTTCAAACCGGAGGCTCAAAAATTATTTTTACGCCCGCTTCTACTCCTATTTTTAAATCAACAGAAGGACAAAAAGAAGATTTAGTGATTGGAGATAATGTTTCTATTTCTGGAAAATCAAATTCCGATGGAAGTTTTACGGCTGATTCTGTTCAAATCAAATTATCTTCTTCTCCTGATTTAGAAAAAAAGTCTGAATAAAAAAAATACCCGAATAGCAAAACATCTGCTATTCGGGGGGTTGAGGATGTGGGTAAACGTTTGCCTAAACCTTAAGAGGGTGTTAAAGATAAAGTTTAGGAAACAAACTGCTAAAATCTATTCTATACGAAGACTTTAAAAAAGTAAAGATTAGGTTGTGGATAACCCCTTGTTTTTTTTAATTATTTTTGTTTTAATGATAGCGGTACATCATGCATCCCTCGGGATGTGTGAAGGCCCCAGACTGGAACCCTGGGGCCATCTATTTTCTTTAAAAAAACACCCCAATTTTTAAATCGAGGTGTTTTTTGTTAGTTTATCTTTCTACTTTCGGTTTAGCTTCGTTGACTACGAGGTTTCTTCCACCCATTTCTTTGCCATTCCACATTTCAATAGCTTTTTGGGCGTCTTCCTCAGTAGCCATTTCCACAAATCCGAATCCTCTTGAACGTCCAGTCATTTTATCAATGACGACGGAAGCTGATTCAACTGTGCCGGCTTCGCTGAAAGCGTCAGACAAATCTTTATCGGTAACTTTCCAAGGAAGGCCTCCGATAAATAATTTCTTATTCACTTTTTGTATAATTCTTATTTTAGATTGCGTAAGGCGACCCCCTCTCGGCCGCTTTTTACTTCTATCCGGAACTTTTTTAAAAAATGCCAGATTTGTTAGAAAAAGCACTTTGAGAAACTCTTACCACAAACCAAGGTCATTATAACCTAAAACCGATAATAAAGCAAATAGTTTAATAATTTTGCTAATGCGTATATTTGAATAAAAAAGAGGGCGCTCTAAAAAAGAACGCCCCAAACCAGGTCTCGCACCCTGAAAACCGATTCCGACGAGAAAAATTCCACTCTCGTTCTTTTTTAATTAAATCTCTTTATTTAAAAAATATCAACATCAAACTTTTCCACTGGTTTTTTTCCTTCCGATTGAATTTTTTTTAAGATTAGTTTTCCTTCTTTTATTTCTGCTTGCAGAAGTTTTATTCTTTTCGGATTTAAAACATAAACTCCTGGTTCGGGATTTAAAGCTAAAATTTTTTTCTCTATTTCTTTCGCTTTTTCCAGATTTCCGTTTAGAGCTTCTTTTAAATCATTTATTTCGACAAATCCGTTTTCTGTTTTTATTTTTTTAGTGAAAGTAGCTTTTTCGTGTTTCTGTTCTTTCGGCTCTATTTTGCTGTTTATAAAATTAGGCAGGATTTCAGCTATCAGCTTTCCGCCTTCTTCTCCTAAAGATTTTTCCGCTTCTAAATAGCCCATTTTTTGCCCTTTCGCTTCTAAAATCACTCCTTTTTGCCCTAAAATTGGCCCATGGTCCATCTTTTCATCCATTAAGTATAAAGTTACTCCTGATTCTTTATAACCCTTTAAAATAGCAGTTTGAATCGGAGTTGCCCCTCTTAAATCAGGTAATAAAGAAGGATGAACTCCTACTGCTCCGAAAGTTGGAATTTCCAAAATCTCTTTTGAAATTATTTTGGCGTACGCCGCGACAACATAAAAATCCGGTTTTATTTTTTTTAATTCTTCTGTGAAATTTTCATCAAGAATTTCCGGTTGAAAAATTTTAATATCGTTTTTTTCCGCTAATATCTTTACCGGCGGGGGAGTAAGTATTTTTTTTCTCCCGACTAACCTGTCGGGATTACAAATTACTGCCTCCGGTTT
>JAQVXM010000072.1 GCA_028709185.1 Minisyncoccota bacterium
CCGGTATTCCTTTATTTATGTCTTCTATAATATCCTCCGGTTTTTCATCGTAAGGCTCTTCCGTTGTTAAAATTATTTCCTTGCAAAACTCTGCCGCTATTTTTCCGAGCACTGGTCTTTTCCATTTATCCCTTCCTCCTCCAGCCGCTCCAAAAACTGTTATTATTTTATTTTCCGGCCCCTTTAAATATTTTTTTAATTCCTCATAAACAGGTCCTAGTGAATCAGGTGTGTAAGCGTAATCAATCACAACGGTGAATGGTTCTCTTTTTACGAATTCCATTCTTCCTGGAGCTCCCGGAAAACTTTCTATTCCTCTTTTTATTTCTTCTTCGCTTAATCCGATTTGTTTTGCGAAAGCCGCGGCTAAAGCTATGTTTGCTTCATTTATTTTTCCCGGCAATTTTTTTGCCTCCCATTTTTTTTCTTCTGCGTCAAAAGGGGAATATAAAGTGATTCTTTTTCCTTCCGCTTCCTTTATAAAATATTTAGCGTTATCGTCTTCTTTATTGATTAAAAAAAATGCTTCTTTATTTTTTTTTGCGTATCTGAAAAAATCTAATTTTGCTTCTCGATATTTTTCAAAACTCCCATGTGATTCTATATGCTCTGGTTTAAGATTGGTAAATGCCGCTGCTCCCCATTTTATAAATCTATGACGGTGTTGCGTTACCCCCTGGCTTGTTACTTCCATTACCACGTATCGACAGCCTAATTTTAAAGCTTTTTTTAAAAATTTTTGGATAAAAAATCTTCCGGGCATTGTGTTTCCTGTTAAATTTTTTTCCGTTTTATTTCCAATTTTTATTTCCGCGGTCGATAACATTGCCGTCTCTTTTCCTGCGCTCTTAAGAATGTGATGAATTAAATAAACCGAGGTTGTTTTTCCTTTGGTCCCGGTAATTCCGAGAACAAACATTTTTTTTGAAGGAAATCCAAAAATAATCGCCGAAATAATTGCCCAAAAATAATGATAACTATTCCTTAAAAATTTCATTTTCTTTATCATACCTCTCTTAACTTTTTTCGCAAATAAAATCCGTAATAATTATTCTTGTTATTGCTTCTCTTTTTATTTTAAATTAAAGCAACCTTAAAACAATTAGTGATTTGAGAGTTTTTTTTAAAAAACACTGATTTTTTAATAAAAACTATCTAATTATTTTTTTATAATTACTCACTTTATGCTCCTAAGTGCTTCTCTGAATCTTTCTTCAAATCCTTTTGTCTCTTCTTTTATTTTTTTTATTGCTTCTTTTGCTTGTCCTCTTGTATATCCGAGCGTTATAAGCGCTTCCTCTATATCCGCGTCTCTTTCCATTCTTTTTATTGTTTCTCCCGAAGCGGGGGATTCTATTTTTCCTTTTAGTTCTAAAACCACCCTTTCTGCTGTCTTTTTGCCAATTCCCGAAACCTTTGTTAAAAGTTCCGGCTTCTCTTCGTTTATTGCCGCCACTAATTCTTTTGCTCCCGCTATATTTAAAAGTCCAATAGCTGTTTTAGGACCAACTCCTGAAATAGAAACTAATTTTTCAAAAACTTGAAGTTCAAAAATTGAAGTAAAACCAAATAAACTGATCGCATCTTCCTTTACATTTAAGTGGCAATAAAACTTGGCATTTTCTTTATTTCTTTTTGCTTCTCCTTGTGAATCTATTGTTGTGTTTATTTTAAATCCGATTCCTCCGACATCCACTACGCAAAAATTGTCTTCCGCTTCTTCTAATTTTCCTTTTATATATCTGAACATTTTTATTATTATACTTCCTTTTTACCGCTATTTAAATCTTATTGTTTTCTGTTTTGAAAAATAGTTCGTCTCTTGAAAAAATCTTTAAAATCTGTAAATTAAGAGAGAATCATCTTGCGCCTGTAGCTCAGCTGGTTAGAGCATCGAGCTTATACCTCGAGGGTCCTTGGTTCGAGTCCAAGCAGGCGCACTATAATCGCCTGTTTGGATTCGAACAGGAAAGGGGTCGGGAAAACGAGAGTTTTCCCGTGGTGGAAGAACTGAAACCGCAAGGTGTCAGAACGTTCGCTTTTAGCGGATGATATTCGATTTTCAAGCAGGCGCACGCTTTTTATTTACTAAAAATAAAAAACCTCGATTAAAATCGAGGTTTTTCTAATTGCTGAGAATTTATTTCTTTTTCTTCATTATCTCTTCAAATTCTTCTTTTTCTAAAATCTCTTTTTCAAGAAGCGCGTCTGCGATTAATTTTAGTATTTTTTTATTGCTGGTAATTATTTTTTCCGCTTTCTTTTCTGATTCCTTTATTAATCTTTCTGTTTCTTCATCTATTATTTTTGCTGTTTCTTCGGAATAATGTTTTTCTGTTGTAATTTCTCTTCCTAAAAACACCATTTCTTCTGAATCGTCGTAAGCCACCGGTCCTATTCTGTCGCTCATGCCGTATTTAGTTACCATCCTTCTTGCTAAGTCGTAAGCCACCTTTAAATCGTTAGAAGCTCCGGTCGTCATGTCATAAAATATCGCTTTCTCTGCTGCATATCCTCCGAACATCATTGTTAAATCTGCTAAAAACTGTTCCCTGCTTTTTAATCTTCTGTCTTCTAATGGAAGTTTGAGTGTATATCCTCCCGCCATTCCTCTTGAGATTATAGAAATTTTATGCACTGGATCGGCGTTTGGCGTTAAAGCGGAAACAAGCGCATGTCCTGCTTCGTGATAAGCGGTTATTTTCCTTTCCTTTTCTGATATTATTCTGCTTCTTCTCTCCGGACCTAAAATTACTTTTTCTACGGAATTTAAAATGTCTAATTGTGAAATTGATTTTTTATTATTTCTGGCGGCGAATATTGCCGCTTCATTCATTAAATTGGCTAAATCCGCTCCCGAAAATCCCGGAGTTCGGACAGCTACTTTTTTTAAATCCACCTCTTCGTCTAATATTTTATCCTTCGCGTGTATCTTTAATATTTCCTCCCTTTCTTTTATATCTGGTAAATCAAGCACTATTCTTCTGTCGAATCTTCCTGGTCTAAGAAGTGCTGGATCTAAAATATCCGGACGATTGGTGGCTGCGAGAACGATTACTCTTGTTTCTCGGTCGAACCCGTCCATTTCTACTAAAATTTGATTTAAAGTTTGTTCTCTTTCATCGTGTCCTCCGCCAAGTCCTGCGCCTCTTTGTCTTCCGATGGCATCTATTTCATCTATAAACAATATGGAAGGAGCCGCTGTTTTTGCTGTTTCAAAAGCATCTCTCGTTCTGCTGGCTCCTACTCCGACAAACATTTCTACGAATTCCGATGCTGACATGTGAAAAAAGGGGACACCGGCTTCTCCTGCCACTGCTCTCGCTATTAAAGTTTTTCCTGTTCCTGGGCCTCCGACTAAAAGCACTCCTCTTGGAATTTTTGCTCCAAGATCGGTAAATTTTTTTGGATTTTTTAAAAACTCCACCACCTCTTTTAATTCCTGTTTTGCTTCGTATAATCCGGCCACATCGTTAAAATCAACTTTATTTTTAAATGGATTAAAAGATTTTAATTTTGATTGACCAAAAGTAAATGCTTGGTTCATTCCGCTTT
>JAQVXM010000073.1 GCA_028709185.1 Minisyncoccota bacterium
CATGAGTTCGCGTCTTTTTCAAAAAGTGAGAGATGATCTTGGGGCGGCTTATTATGTGAAGGCGGAAGTGGATTTATTTACCGATCATGGATATTTTGGGGTGGCGGCGGGAATTGATAATAAAAGAATAAAGGAGGTGACTGAAGCGATTTTAGGAGAATTTAAAAGATTAAAAGAAGAAGAAGTTTTAGAAGCGGAATTGAATAAGGTGAGAGACAGAATTTCCGGAAAGCAGGCAATATCTCTTGAAACTTCAGATGATTTGGCGGAGTTTTTTGGAATTCAGGAAATTTTGCAGAAGGAAATAGAAACACCAGAAGAGATAGTAAAAGAAATCAGAAAAGTGGGGCAAAAAGAGATAAAAGATTTAGCTAATGAAATTTTTAAAGAAGAAAATTTAAATATGGCGCTGATAGGGCCGTTTGAAAAAGAATTTGAAGAGGAAATAAAAGGAGTGTTGAAATTTTAGATTGCTTAAAAGATAAAAAATGTAAATTGTTTTTATAATTATTAGTTGTTGTGTGTGTTATAATTCAAGAAGGAATAAAAGTGATAAAAAAGATGTATAAAATAAAAAAGAGAGGAAATAATGGAAAAAATAATTCATGAAATAAGCTGGGGAAGCTTATGGAAAGTTCTAGTAATTTTAGCTGTGGGAGCGGCGATTTTTTCTGTTAGAGATGTTTTAGTAAATATCTTTTTAGCTTTAGTTATTTCAACAGGTTTAAATCCTTTTGTTGATTTTTTTGAAGGTAAAGGAGTACCAAGAATTTTGGGAGCGCTTTTTGTTTATATAATAATTTTTGTTTTTGTGGGTCTTGTGATTTATGCGGTTTTACCGATCGCTTATCTTGAACTTGGAGGTTTGACAACAAATGTTATGGATTTAACAGGGAATGTTTTTAATAACGTGACTGTTTCCGGCGACATTGTTTCAAATTTAAGCGATAAATTTGCTGATATAGGAAAAAGTTTTTTACCAAGCGAATTTTCTCTTTTAGGAGTTTTGTCGAGTTTATTTGGAGGAATTTCTTTTGTAGTGACAGCTATTATAATTTCTTTTTATCTTTCGGTGAGTCGAGATGGGGCGGAGTGGTTTTTAAGAGCAATTATGCCGGAAAAATATGAAGATAGAATGGTCAGTATTTTTCGCAGATCAAAAAAGAGAATTGGATTTTGGCTTCAGACACAAGTGCTTTTAAGCATGGTGGTGGGAGTCTTATGTTTTTTTGGATTATGGTTTATCGGGGTTAAACATGCTTTTGTTTTAGGGCTTACAGCCGGAGTTTTTGAAATTGTGCCGTTTGTTGGTCCGGTTTTTGCCGGTGGCATGGCGGTTTTAGTAGCTCTTTCCGATTCTTATGTTTTAGCGATTTATGCTCTAATTGTTTTTCTTGTTATTCAGCAGATAGAAAGCAATGTTTTGATTCCTTTATTTATGAAAAGGAGCGTGGGAATGCATCCAGTCGTAGTTCTTGCGGCGTTTATGATAGGGCTAAAACTTTTGGGATTTATAGGAATAATACTGGCGGTGCCGACTGCAGTTATTCTGCAGGAGGCGCTTAATGATTGGATTTCTGTTAAAGATCACAGGAGAGCAATGAGAGGAGGATTGTTTTCTTAAATTGATTCTTAAAAAATAATCTGCGGTAATATTGTTTTAAAAGATTTTAATTTATTAGAAGCTTATTTTTGAGTCGGTTTTATTTTTTTAAAATTAGGCAGAGTTTGTGTTGTAAAAGAGATTGTTTTTAAGTATGATAGACTTATTATGGAAGAAAAAAAGAGAGTTTTTATATCAACAGCTATTCCTTATGTAAACGCGAAACCGCACATTGGATTTGTTTTAGAGCTTGTTCAGGCGGATGTTTACGCAAGATTTAAAAGAAGTTTAAAAGCAGATGTTTTCTTTTTAACAGGAACGGATGAAAATAGCTTGAAAAATGTGCAAGCGGCGGAAGAGGCCGGAGAAGAAACGGCGAAATTTGTTAAAAAAAATGCCGAGTTTTTTCAGAAACTAATACGTGATTTAAATATTTCCAACGATGATTTCATAAGAACTTCCGTAGATGAAAGGCATAGAAAAGGAGCGGAAAAATTATGGAAAGCGTGCAGTCACGATATTTATAAAAAAAAATATAAAGGGTTTTACTGTTTAGGATGCGAGGAGTTTAAAACAGAAAAAGATTTGGATGAAAAAGGAAGATGTCCGGAACATCCAAATAAGGAAATAGAGATAGTAGAAGAGGAAAATTATTTTTTTAAACTTTCCAATTACCAGGAAAAAATAAAAGAAGCGATAGAAGCTGGAAAAATTCAAATAATACCGGAAAAGAGAAAAAATGAAATGCTTTCTTTTATAAAATCGGGGCTTGAAGATTTTAGCATTTCTAGAAGTAAAGAGAGAGCAAAAGGATGGGGGATTCCGGTTCCGGGAGACGAAAGTCAAGTGATGTATGTTTGGTTTGACGCTTTAACAAATTATATAACGGCTCTTGATTACGCAAATAACGGAGAAAAATTCAAAGAGTTCTGGGAGGAAGGGGAGGTGGTGCATATAATCGGAAAGGGAATAAACAGATTTCATACGATTTATTGGCCGGCAATGCTTTTGTCTTCCGGAGAAAAAATGCCAAATAAGGTTTTTGCGCACGGGTATGTGACAGCGGATGGTCAGAAAATGTCGAAATCGCTTGGAAATGTAGTCGATCCTTTCTCTTTGATAGAAAAGTATGGAGCGGAAGCAGTTCGTTATTATTTACTTCGTGAAATTCCCGCTTATGAAGACGGTGATTTTTCAAAAGAAAAATTTGAGATGAGATATAATGGAGATTTGGCGAACGGACTTGGCAATTTTGCTTCAAGAGTTTTAAAGCTTTATGCGGAATTTGGAGGAGAGGAAACAGAAGCATTAGTTGATTTAGAAAAAATTGAAGAAATAAAGGAAAAAATAAATGAGTTTAAATTTAACGAAGCTATTTCTTCTATTTTTGAAATGATAACTAGAGGAGATAAATATTTTAATGAAAAAAAACCTTGGGAAACCAAAGATAAAACAATAATAGGCGATGCTGTCGGTTTACTTAAAAAAGTATCAGAACTTTTGATTCCATTTTTACCGGAAGCGGCGGGAAAAATTTTAGAAAAAGTAAAAAATAAAGAAGCGATAAAGGAACCTCTATTTCCAAGGTTGGAAAAGAAAAATGTTTAGATTCGCAGATTGTCATGCACATATAAATTCGGAATTTTTTAAAGAAGATTATTTTGATGTTTTAAATCGAGCGCTTAGAGAGGAAGTGGCGGTTGTGAATGTTGGGACAAATAAAAAAGATTCAGAAGAAAATGTGAAAATAGCTGAAAACTTTAAAGACGGAGTTTTTGCGACTATAGGAATACATCCGACCGAAGAAGAAAAAATAGACTATGATTTTTTTAAGAAATTATCGGAGAGCGGAAGGGTGGTGGCGATCGGAGAGTGCGGACT
>JAQVXM010000010.1 GCA_028709185.1 Minisyncoccota bacterium
TTAGCTTTTAGAGCTGGATCTGTGACCGGGTTTATGGTTGTGGCTTTAGCTCTTCTTTCTGTCGCTTTGTTTTATATTTATACAAAAGAAATAAGCGCACTTATCGGACTTGGATTTGGAGCGAGTTTAATTTCAATTTTTGCAAGATTAGGGGGAGGAATTTACACAAAAGGAGCGGATGTCGGAGCGGATTTAGTAGGAAAAGTAGAAGCAGGAATTCCAGAAGACGATCCGAGAAATCCAGCAGTGATAGCTGATAATGTAGGAGATAATGTAGGGGATTGCGCGGGAATGGCAGCGGATCTTTTCGAAACTTATGCTGTAACAATAACAGCGGCGATTTTACTTGGAACATCTGTTTTTTCAACGAACACAGAAAATATTTATACAATTTTTCCTTTAATTCTAGGGGGATTGGCAATTATTGCCTCTATAATCGGTTCATGGTTTGTAAAAGTAAGAAAAGAAAATGATCTTTCAGCAACAAATATTATGGGGGCTCTTTATAAAGGATTGTGGGCATCTCTAATAATTTCCGGAATATTTTTCTTTTACGCTACAAAATATTTCTTTCAAGAAAATTATGAAAATATTTTTTATTCATCCTTAATCGGGCTAGTAGTGACAATATTAATGGTTTTAGCAACTGATTTTTACACTTCTAAAAAATACAGACCCGTAAAAGAAATAGCCAAGTCATCAAATTCCGGACACGGAACAAATATAATTATGGGACTTTCTGTTGGAATGGAAGCAACAGTTGTACCAATCTTAATAATTACAGCGGGAATGCTTGCTAGTTTTTATTTAAATGGAATTTATGGAGTGGCGATAGCAGCCGTTGGAATGCTATCAGTGGCCGGGATAGTAGTAGCAATAGATTCATTCGGACCAATAACTGATAATGCCGGAGGAATAGCAGAAATGTCGGAAGCTCCAGAAAAAACAAGAAAAGTAACAGACGCGCTTGATGCTGTTGGAAATACAACAAAAGCAGTTACAAAAGGATATGCCATCGCTTCGGCAGGGTTAGCAGCTATAGTACTTTTTTCAGGTTATATTGAAGAATTAGCAAAAATGGCTAAAGAAGTAACATTCGGATTAGAAAATCCTTATGTTTTAGCCGGATTATTTTTAGGAGCGGCGGTTCCTTATTTGTTTGCTTCTATTGCAATGAAAGCAGTAGGAAAAACAGCCGGTTCAGTAGTAGAAGAAGTAAGAAGACAATTTAAAGAAAAACCAGGAATAATGGATTTTAAAGAAAAACCAGATTATGGAAAAGCTGTTGATATCGTAACAAAGGCGGCTATAAAAGAAATGGTGTGGCCGGCTATTGTTCCAATAGCAACAGTCGTGGCAGTAGGATTTGTTCTTGGAGCAGAAGCTTTAGGAGGATTTTTAATCGGTTCAATAATTACCGGGATGTTTGTAGCATTATCAATGACTTCAGGAGGAGCAGCTTGGGATAACGCTAAAAAATTTATAGAAGATGGAAACTATGGGGGAAAGGGGTCGGAAGCTCACAAAGCAGCCGTGACTGGAGATACAGTAGGAGATCCATACAAAGATACAGCCGGACCAGCAATAAATCCTTTAATAAAAGTGATGAATATTATCGCTCTTCTTTTAGCTAAATTTCTTTAAAATAAAATGGATTCAAAGATAAATAAAAAAAGCGGCTCGGAGGCCGAAATAGAAGCATCTCTCACTGAAGAAGAGTTCGGAGAGTTTTTTGAAAACTCAGCTCGAGATGAAATGGCAAAAGTAGAAATAAAAGGATTTAGAAAAGGACAAGCACCGGAAAAAATAGCCAGAGAATATATTAATTATGATAAGGCATTTGAAAAAGCCGCGGAAAGGGCAATAAAAACATCCTTAAAAAAAATAACGGAAGAAAACGAGTGGGATTTAATAGACGCGCCAAAAGTAGAAATATCAGAAGCAAAAAAAGGTTTCAAATTTAAAGCAAGTTTAGTTTTTTTACCAGAAGTAAAATTAAACGATTATAAAAGAATAATAAAAGAATTAAATAAAGAGACAAAGGAAAAAATAGAAAAAATAACAGTAGAAAAAAAAGAAGTAGAAGAAGCGGTTGATTGGTTATTGCATTCAAGAGAACATAATCATAAAGAAGAAAAAGAATGTGAACACAAAGAAGAAAAAAAAGAATTAACAGATGAAATTGCTAAAACTTTTGGAGATTTTAAAACAGCAGAAGAACTTAAAAAAAGCATAGAAGAGGGGATAAAAACGGAAAAAATAATAAGAGAAGCAGATAAAAACAGAGCAAAAATAATAAATAAAATTTCAGAAGAAACAAAAATAGACGTACCAGAAGTAATGATAAAAAAAATGACAGAAAATATGAAAGAAGAGATAAAAGAAAGTTTAGGAGGAGAAGAAAAATATAATCAATATATAGAAAAAAATTTTAAAGGAAAAGAGGAAGAACTTTTAAAAAAATTTAAAGACCAATCATTAAAAGAAATAAAAGCTCATTTAATAATTGACGAGATTGCAAGAGGGGAAAAAATAATGCCAGAAGAAAAAGAAGTGGAAGAAGAAATGACAAAGATATTAAACACAATGCCAGTAGATAAAAAAAATGAGGCAGATTTAAAAAAAGTTTACGATTATTCTTTTGGAAAAGTAAAAAATGAAAAAGTTTTTAAATTTTTAGAGAAGATATAAACAATAAATTAAAAATGAGAAGGTTGATATAAATAATTTAATATTATTAAAAATAAAAAATATGAATTTAATACCAACAGTTATAGAAAAATCAAGCAGTGGGGAAAGAGCTTATGATATTTATTCAAGATTATTAAAAGAAAGAATAATTTTTATAGGCGGACCAATAAACGACGCAATGGCTAATACAATAATCGCCCAATTAATACTTTTAGAACACGAGGATCAAAAGAAAGATATAAAGCTTTATATAAACAGTCCAGGCGGGTCAGTAACAGCAGGAATGGCAATATACGACACTATGCAGATAATAAAGCCGGATGTATCAACAGTATGCGTAGGAATGGCAGCTTCAATGGCGGCAGTTCTTTTATCAGCCGGAAAAAAAGGAAAAAGAATTGCTTTACCAAATTCAGAAATATTATTACACCAAGTAATGGGGGGAGTTGAAGGACAAGCAACAGAAATAGAAATAACCGCAAGACAAATATTAAAAATTAAGCAAAGATTAAACGAAATATTATCAAAACATACCGGACAATCTCTATCTAAAATAGAAAAAGATACGGATCGAGATTTTTATATGAGTTCAGAAGAAGCAAAAAAATACGGGGTAATAGACGAAATAATAAAAAGTAATAAAAAATAAAAAAGTTCTAAAATATAAAAATTCCTCCAATTATTTTGGGGGAATTTTTATTTATTAAAAGGTTAAATAAAATAATAATTAAAAAATATTATTCAAAAATCGGTTTAATAACAACGTGGCGCATTTTTCCTTCTCCCTCACTCTCAGTTTTAATATCCGGACGCATAGCAAGCTCCATATGAATAAGACGTCTTTCATAAGAGTTCATAATAGGGAGAGCAATAATATCCTTAGTCATTAAGGCTTTTCTTGCGGCAGCTTTAGCCAGTTCAGCAATTATTTTTTCTCTTTCTAACCGATAATTATTAACATCAATAGTAAAAGCGGGAGAGTTTATTTTTCTACCAATTAATTGGCCGAGAAGATTAAAATTTTCGATAATATTGGGAAGATTTTTTTTAATCAAAGGATCTTCGCTTAAAAAAAGACTAAGGCGACTGCCTTCTTCATTTATTTCAACACTAAATTCACCGATATTCATCAGTCTTAACATTTCCTCGAAGATTTTCTTTATCTCGGTCATTTTTTTTAAGAGAATTATTGATAATTACCTGCTGAAAAGAAGAAAAAATAGAAGTAGTTATCCAATAGAGACCAACAACAGAAGGAAGATTATAAAGAATAAAAAAGGTCAAAAAGGGACCAATTAAAATCATCTTTCTTCCTAAATCATTTGTCGGATTTTGTGATTTTAAGTTAGAAGCAGGAAGACTTAGCCAGCCTTGAAAATATTGGAAAACAGCCGCTAAGACAACAACAATAATACTAGGTTCTTTTAAATTTATCAAGCCAATAAAAGAAAAGTTAAAGCTTTCAGGTTTAGGAACAAAAGAATAAAGAAGGGAAAAACTATCAATTGAAGAAAGTCCATAATAAAAAACATGAAAAAGAGCTAAAAGAATGGGGAGTTGCACTAATAAAAGAAAAATACCAGAAAAAGGATTGATTTTATTTTCTTTATAAATTTCCATAATTCTTTTTACTTGTTCTTCTTTATTATCTTTAAAATTATCAGAAATTTCTTTTATTTTTGGCTGAATTTTTTGAATAATAGCCTGATTTTTACTGCCTTTATGAAAAAGAGGGAAGAGAATAAGGCGAATAAAAACAGTTAATAAAATAACCGCTAAACCAAGATCATTAAAAGAAATATAATCATAAATAAAGACTAAAGCATTTAAAAGAGGGCGATAAAGAAATTCATTATAAAAAAAAGACATTTTGTTATTTTATACTTTCAAAAGCTGTTTTTAAATTATCTATAAAGTTTTGTATATCAGCAGACTTAGAAGAAGAGTTAATTATAATTAAAACATCTTTTCCTTTAGAAAAAGAAGGTAAATTAAGTCGAATCCACTCAAATATAGCTCTTTTTAGTTTATTACGATAAACAGATCTTTTATCGTATTTTGAGGAAATAATAAGATTAAACCTGCTAAAATCCTTATTATTAGGGGTTATTTTAAGAGAGAGGTGATTTTTTTTAACAATTTTTAAAGGAAAGGCTTTTTTGAAACTTTCAACGGAAAATTTATATTTTTTTTTCAACATAAAAAACTAGACGGAAAGCTTTTTTCTTTCCTTTCTTCTTCTGTTTTTTAGAACTTTTCTACCAGTCGGACTATTTTTTCTAGCTAAAAAACCGTGAGTTTTTTTTCTTTTTCTCTTTTTTGGTTGGTAAGTTTGAGACATAGTTGTTTAAATTTAACATTAAAAATTTTTTTTTGCAAATTTTGGCAAATTATTACCTTTTTAAACCAAAAAAGAGAAAAGTATGAATTTGTTTAATTATTTTAATGATATCCACAAGAAATACACAGAAAGGGAAAAAATGATTTTTTGAACTTTAAAGAGTATGAGAGTAAAATGTGAGGAGATTTTATTTTTTTTGTTAAAAAAATAATTTTTATTGAATAATTTAAGAAATATTTAACGGGGCAAATTATAATTTAAAAAAATAAAAAATATGGATCTCGAAAAGATTTGGGAAACAGTTTTGGCAGAAATGGAAATAAATATTTCTCATGCTAATTTTCATACTTGGTTAAAAAATAGCAAGTTAATCAATAAAGACGATTTAGGAAATTTTGTTGTAGCTTTACCAACTAATTTTTCCAAAGAATGGGTGGAAAATAAATATCAAAAAAATATTCTACACATATTAAGAGATTTAGACAGTCAGGCTAAAAAAATAGATTTTATAGTACAAGGAAATATATTCAGTTCAAACCAAAATCAGAAGACTTTAAAAGGAAACTACGTTTCAGCTCCAACGCAAATGGCTTTTCCAGAGTTTAAAGTAGACCCGGAAACAAATTTAAATCCAAAATATACTTTTCAAAATTTTATAGTTGGCTCATCAAATGAGCTGGCTTTTGCCGCAGCACAAGCAATAGTAAAAGAAGTAGGTTCAAAATATAATCCATTATTTTTTTATGGGGGAGTGGGATTAGGAAAAACTCATTTAATTCAAGCAATTGGTAATGAAATAATAAAAGATTATAAAAATAGTTTAAAAGTAAGATATGTATCTTCAGAAAAATTTACCAATGATGTGGTTTGGGCGATAAAAAATAAAAGAATGGAAGATATAAAGAAAAAATATAGAGATATAGATATTTTAATAATAGATGATATTCAATTCATAAGCGGAAAAGAGAAAACACAGGAAGAATTTTTTCATACTTTTAATTCTTTATATGCTTTAAATAAACAAATAATAATATCTTCCGATAGGCCACCACATGCTTTGCCAACACTTCATGAAAGATTAAGATCAAGATTTGAAGGGGGAATGACTGTTGATATAATTCAACCAGATTATGAGATGAGAGTGGCTATAATAAGCACAAAATTACAAGAAAGTAAGCATGAGTTACCTGATAAAATAATAGGAATAATAGCCGGAAAAGTAAATGAAAATATAAGAGAAATAGAAGGTTTATTAAATAAACTTATTTTTATAAAAGAAAATAAAGGAGTAGAAATAACAGAGGAAGTAATAAATGAAATAATAAATAAAAATACTCAGGTAAATAAAAACATAAATCCAAATAAAATAATAAAGGCAGTAGCTGATTTTTTTGAAATTTCAATAAATGAATTAATAGGAAAATCAAGAAAAAAGGAAATTGTAGAACCGAGACAAATAACAATGTTTTTACTTCGAAATATATTAAATATTTCTTTTCCTTTTATTGGGGATAAGATGGGGAAGAGAGATCACACAACAGTTATGCATGCTTGTGAAAAAATAAACAAAGAAATGGAAAAAAACATCAATACCAGTCAAAAAATTAATTTAATAAAAGAATCAATATATAAAAATTAAGATATTATCCACTGATTAGAAACAAGATAATAATCAAAAAAGATGCTTAAAAAGATAATAAAATATACTTTTAAACTTTTTAAATGATTATTAATTATAACTACTAATTAATATAAATAATATTAATAATATTATTTAATAAATTAAATAAAATGAAAGTAATAGTAATAAGAGGAAATTTAAAAAAAGCTCTTGATTCAGTAGTGAGAGTAACCGGAGAGAATTCTAATCTTCCTATTTTAAAAAATATTTTAATAAAGACTTCCGGAAGTGGGATGATTTTTTCTTCGACTAATTTAGAAATAGCTTTATCTTATAAATTATCCGGAAAGATTATTGAAAATGGAGAAATAACAGTACCAGCAGCCATTTTTTATTCAATAATAAATAATTTAAGCAATGAAGTTATTAATTTAGATATAATAGAAAAAAACAATTTAAGAATAAAAACTGATAATTATGAAGCGACAGTTAATACTTTACCGACAGAAGATTTTCCAATAATTCCTAATATTTCCAAGGAAAATAGTAGTTTTAAAATAGATGTTGAAAAAATAAAAAGATTTTTAGAACAAGTTTTAAGTTCTACTCAATTTTCTGATTTAAGACCTGAAATAAACGGAATTTTATTTAATTTTGATGGAAATATTTTAAAGTTAGCAGGAACAGACAGTTTTAGGCTTTCAGAAAAAACTGTAACAAGTTCTGATTTTAATTCGAATATAAAAGAAGGTTTTAAGACTATTATTCCATTAAAAGCAATAAATGAATTTTTAAAGGTTTTTCAGGAAGGAATAGTAGAATTTTATTTTGATAATAATCAAGTTTTATTTAAAAATGATGAAATAGAAATGGTTTCAAGATTAATAGACGGTGATTTTCCCGATTATGAACAAATTCTTCCAAAATCAGCCGAAATAGAAGTGATAGTAGATAAGGAAGAAATGATAAATGCTTTAAAAGTAACGGGAGTTTTATCGGGAAAAGTCCATGATGTTTTAATAAAAATTAAAAAAGATAATAAATATATTGAAATTTTTTCTTTAAATCAGGGGATTGGAGAAAATAAATATATAATTCCAGCAAAGATAAAAGGAGAAGATTTAGAAATTAATTTTAATTGGCAATATTTATTAAGCGGAATAAAATCTTTTAAAGGAGAAAAAATAATATTAGGATTTAATGGGAGCGATCGACCGACGATAATAAAATCAATAGAAGATGAAATGTATTTTTATATTTTAATGCCAGTAAAAAATTAATTTATTTTTTAAAATTAAAATCATTTTTAACGGTTGTTTTATAGGATTTGAAAAGTAAGTTTAAACATCTTGACAATAATTTTCCATATAATATACTTCAACCCATTGGAATTTTTATTCTAATAAATAGAGTTTCCAAAAAGATAAATTTTAAACAAAAGGTCGTTTTATAACCTGTTTAAAAACGGGAAAATAAAAAAATGGAATTAGAAGTTAAGACAATTCTTAACCAAGAAGAAGACGAGGAAGAAATGGAAGAATTGGATGAAGAAGAAATTTTAGAAGATGAAGATGAGGAAGAAGATGATGAGGAAGATATGAGCGAAGAATAAATAATTTATTTAATTAATTTTGAAATTTAAAATATCCTGCCTTTAAATAATGGGCGGGATATTTTATAATATTTTTATAAAGAATAATGAAAAATTTTCTTTTTTTCTCTTTTTTAATAATACTTTTTATTTTTTCAGTGTCTTTTATTTATGCTTCTTATTTAGCTTTAAAAATTCCTGATTTTGAAGAAATAGAAAATAGGAAAATAAGTCAATCGACAAAAATATATGATCGGAGCGGAAAAATAATGCTTTATGAAGTGCACGGAGAGGAAAAGAGAACAATAATTCCTTTTGAAGAAATTCCGGAGAATGTAAAGAAAGCTACGATTGCGGCTGAAGATAAAAATTTTTACACACACATGGCTTTTGATTGGAAGGCAATCATAAGATCAGTTTTTATAGATTTGTTTTATAATAAAAGAATAGGGGGTTCCACAATAACTCAACAATTAGCAAAAAATTCATTTTTATCTTCCGATAAAATTTTAACCAGAAAAATAAAGGAGCTTTTTTTAGCGATTAAATTGGAAAAAAGATATAATAAAGATGAAATACTTTCTTTTTATTTGAATCAGATTCCTTACGGTGGAAATGCTTATGGAATTCAGGCGGCGGCTCAAACTTATTTTAATAAAAATGTTTCAGATCTAACTTTGGCGGAAACAGCAACTCTTGCAGCATTACCTCAAGCACCTTCTTTTTATTCTCCTTACGGATCTCATGTAGAAGATTTAAAAGAGAGAACAAAATATGTTTTAGAACAGATGAAAAATATCGGATACATAACAGAAGAAGAGATGAAAATAGCAGAGGAAGAAAAATTAGTTTTTGCTCCACAGTCAAAATCGATAAAAGCACCTCATTTTACAATGATGGTTATGGAATATTTAAGGGAAAAATATGGGGAGGATATGATTGAAACTGGAGGGCTTCGAGTAACTACAACTTTAAATGAAGAATTACAGAAAATAGCAGAGGAAGAAGTAACAAAGGGAGCGGAAAATAATACAGAACTTTATAAGGGAAAAAATATGGCTTTAGTAGCACAGGATCCAAAGACAGGACAAATACTCGCTTTAGTCGGTTCAGCTAATTATTTTGATGTAGAAAATGAAGGAAATTTTAATGTGGCTTATCAGGGGTTAAGACAACCAGGATCTGCTTTTAAACCTTTTGCTTATATTGAAGCTTTTAAAAAAGGATACACGCCGGAAACAATATTATTTGATGTGCCAACAGAATTTACGGTAAATAATCCGAATTGTCCGATAAAACAAGAAGAGTTTAATGATGAAAATAACAAGTGTTATCATCCTCATAATTTTGACGGAATATTTAAAGGTCCAGTCAGTTTAAAAAATGCTTTAGCACAATCAATAAATATTCCAGCAGTGAAGATTTTATATTTAGCAGGAATAGAAGACACTTTAAAATTAGCGGAAAATTTTGGGATAAGCACACTTTCCGACAGAAGCCGATTCGGATTGTCCTTAGTTTTAGGAGGCGGAGAAGTAAAATTAACGGAATTAGTAAACGCTTATTCAGTTTTTGCACAAGATGGAGAAAAGCACAAACAAGCGATTATATTAAAAGTTGAGGATAGTAATGGAAAAATTATAGAAGAATACAGAGATGAAAAAGAAAGAGTTATTGAAGAACAATATGCCAGAATGATAAATGATGTTCTATCGGATACAGAAGCGAGAGCGGGTCTTTTTCAAGGAAGTTTAAATTTAACAATTTTTCCAGAACATGAAGTGGCAATGAAAACAGGAACTACAAATGATTATGTCGATGCATGGACAATGGGATATACGCCATCTCTTGTTGTCGGGGTGTGGGCTGGAAATAACAGAAGAGAGCCAATGGAAAGGCAAGGAGGTTCTATTTTAGCGGCTATGCCAACTTGGAGTTCTTTTTTAAGAAGAGCTTTAGAAAATTATGAATCGGAAACATTTAATAAACCGGAACAGATTATCAGAGAAAAGCCTATTTTAAGAGGAGATTATTTAAATAATAAACAGGTTCATTCAATACTTTATTATATAGATAAAGACAATCCTTTAGGGTTAAATCCAATATATCCGGCGAGTGATCCGCAATTTCAAAACTGGGAGGATCCAGTTATTGAATGGGCAAAAAATAATATTCCTGATTTTGCGACTTATAATTCCGTAATTGAAATGAAAAATTAAAAGCGATAATTAGCAGCAAGAATAGCGGCTGCTAAGGCATCAGAAATATCATCAACTCCTTTTATTTTTTTATTAAGAATTATTTCAACTATTTTTTGAACTTCTTTTTTATTTGCATGACCGGAGCCAGTAAGACAACTTTTTATTTCAGTAGGAGAAAATTCCAAAAAAGGAACAGAATTATTTTTTAAGGTTAAAATAAGAACACCGCGCGCTTCCGCAACTTGTAAGCCAGTTTTTTTATTTTTCATAAAAAAAAGCTTTTCAATAGCGGCTAAATCAGGTTTAAATTTTTTAATTATTTTTTCCAAATCATTGGAAATTTCAGAGAGAATTTCCGATTCATTTTCTGAAGATGATTTTAAAATACCACCAGAAATGAAAGAAATATTATTTTTTTCTTTATTTATAAGTCCAAACCCAGCTCTTTTTGTTCCAGGATCAAGGCCTAAAATAACCATTTAATCAAAATTAATATTAGTGTAGACATTTTCAACATCATCGTGATTTTCAAGAGAAGAAATTATTTCTTTAAGTTTTTTTATATTTTCTTGACTAATTGATTGAGGAAATTTAGAAGACCAAATTTTTGTTTCCGGATTTTGCTCAAAAGCCCAAAGAACACTACCGGGGTTGGCCGGTTTGGCGTCGAGTTTTGTTAAAATAGTTTTTATTTCAGAAATAGTCCGATTTTTATTATCAGTGATAGCGGTAATTAAAAGAGCGGAACCTTCCGGACCATAAGCTTCAATAATAATATCTTCAAGATTATCACCGGATTCTTTAACTTTTTTTAGAGCTCTTTCAATATTATCAAGAGGAACGTTTGCGGAACGAGCTTTTTCAATAGCAGTGCGAAGGCGAGGATTAAAATCAGGATTAGGTTCGTCTTTAGCGGCAATAGTTATAGCTTTTAATATTTTTCCGAACAGAGCGCCTTTCTTTTTATTATCACCTTCTTTTTTTCGAGCAACATTTTTAGCGTGAGAATGACCAGACATGATAGAAATTTTAATCTATTAAAATTAAAAGAGTTTATTAATAAGAAGATTTTATCTTAAAAAAATTAAAATTTCAAATTATGATTTTAGTAAAAATTTATAATACAACAAAAAGATAATTTTGAATTTTATTTATTTTATAATGAGATTTTAAAGTAAATTAAATAAAAAAAATTTTTGACTGGTTTGTAAAAAATATTTTTCACTTGTTTTTTATTGACTTAAGGTTTTAAAAAGAAGATACTGTTAGGGAAAAGTTGATGAGAGGGATAAATTATTAATAAAAATTAAGATGCTCAACAATTCTACATATGTTAAGCAGAAGTTAGTCCGCTTTAATTCGGAAGCGGAGGAGCGAGACGCGGAAAGAAGAGCAGTAAGACAAAAAAAACAACATCTTAATTTAGTAACAACATCGATTGAAATAGATGCTCTTAGTTTAATACCAGAAGAAAGGGCAAAAGAACTTGAAATGGCGGCTGTAAATTTGATTAATCAAGATTTAATTGTAGCAGCTTTTGATTTTAATAAAGAAGGTGTTGAAGGAGAACTAAAAAAGTTAGAAGAAAGAGGATTTAAAATAAGGCCGGTTATAGTTTCAAAATCAAGTTTGAGACACGCTTTTAGTTTTTATCGTTTTGTTTCAAAAAAACAGGAAGAAATAACTGGAAGGATTTTAATTTCCGGAGAAAAGATAAAAAAATTTGAGAAAGATCTTAAAACAATTCAAATTATAAAAAAAGAAGTAGAAGCAATAAATTTTAATAAAGTTACAGTTTCTGATTTTTTAGAATTTGTTTTTGGAGGAGCGCTTTCAAGCGAAGCTTCCGATATTCATTTTGAGCCAGTAAGAGAAGGAGGAATTTTAAGATACAGAATAGATGGAGTTTTAAATGAAATAACAAAACAAGTAGAAAAGAATTTCTATAAAAAAGCTGTTTCGAGAATAAAATTATTAGCGGGGTTAAAAATGAATGTAATAGATAAAACGCAAGATGGAAGATTTACTATTTCTTTAGAGAATAAAGATGTAGAAGTGAGAGTAGCTATAGCACCGTCGGAATTTGGAGAAGTGGCTGTTTTAAGGGTGCTTGACCCGAAAGCAATAAGTTTAGGGTTGGCGGAATTGGGATTTTTTGAAAGTGATTTAAAAATAATAAAAGAAGAGTTAAAGCGTCCAAATGGGATGATTTTAAACACAGGTCCTACCGGGAGCGGAAAAACAACAACGCTTTACGCTTTTTTGAAAGAAAAAGTAACAAAGGAAATAAAAGTGATAACAATAGAAGATCCAATCGAATATCATTTAGAAGGAATAGAACAAACACAAGTAAATGAAGAAGTAAATTATACTTTTAATGAAGGATTAAAGTCGGCATTGCGTCAGGATCCGGATGTAATATTAGTCGGAGAGATAAGAGATGAAGATACGGCAAAAACAGCTGTCGATTCGGCTTTAACCGGTCATCTTGTTTTTTCGACTTTGCATACTAATGATTCAGCAGGGGCGATTCCGAGATTAATTGATCTCGGAGTTAAAGAAAATATAATAGGGTCGGCTTTAAATCTAGTGATTGCACAAAGATTAGTAAGGAGAATTTGTTCAAGTTGTAAAATAGCTGAAAAAGCTAGTTTAGAATTTGAAGAAAAAGTAAAAAAATTTTTAGAGAAGTTAACAGAAAGAGTCGAAAAAGAAAATTTTTTAAAGGATTTAAAAATGTATAAAATAAAAGAGGGCGGTTGTGAAAAATGTAATGGAACTGGATATAAGGGGAGAGTGGGGCTTTATGAGCTTTTTCAAGTAAATAATGAAGTGAAGGAGGCGATTGAAAAGAAAAATTCGGTTTTAGAAATAAAAGAGATAGCAAAGAAGCAAGGAATAATAACAATGCAAGAAGATGGAATTTTGAAAGTAATAACAGGAATTACAAGTATAGAAGAAGTGGAAGCAGCGACTGGAGTGGTGGAGGAATTCACATAAGATTTTAATTAAAAAGTTCTTTAAAAAATAAAAAAGCTTGGATCTGTGGGCGAAAACTCTTTTAAGAGTTTAAAAAATCTTCGTGAAGGAAGAGGTTAAAACGCTCCTGAGGTAAGAACCAGCTAAAAGCCAATTCTCCCTTGGCGTCGGAGGGTTCCTGCCCACAGATCCAAACTTTTTAAAATTCTTGACTATTATAGCATACAATAAGATTGAAGTCAAGAAAAAAATAAAAATGTTTTTAATTTGTGTTTAAATAAGTATCTTTGTAACAAGTGTTTTTTGTTATATGATAAGGGCAATGGAAAAGGATAAGTTTGAAGAAAAAGACGTAAATTTTGGAAAAGACGGTAAAAACCATGAAAATGGGGGAGATTTTTTCACTTTTGACCAAGCGCTTCGGCCGACAGATTGGGATGGATATGTAGGGCAGGAAAAAATAAAAGATAATTTAAGAATAATAATAGAGGCAGCAAAAGGAAGAGAAGAGCCAGTCGACCATTTGCTTTTTTACGGGCAGGCGGGATTAGGAAAAACGACTCTTGCAGGACTTGTGGCAAGCGAGATGGGAAGAGGAATAAAAATAACTTCTGGGCCGACATTAAAAAAAGTAGGAGATTTAGCGGCGATTGTTTCCAATTTGGAGCCGGGAGAGGTTTTGTTTATAGATGAAGCTCATAGATTAAATAGAATGGTAGAGGAATTTTTATATCCAGCGATGGAGAGTCGGAAGCTACATTTAATAATCGGGAAAGGGCCTGGAGCAAGAGCTTTATCTTTAGATCTTCCGCCTTTTACGATTGTGGCGGCAACAACGAGAGCGGATTTATTATCAAGTCCTCTTCGGTCAAGATTCGGAGCTTCCTTTAAACTGGATTATTATTCGATTTCTGATATAGAAAAAGTTTTAAAACGTTCAGCAAAATTATTGAATGTGAAAATAGAAGAAGAAGGCGTGAAAGTTTTAGCAAGAGCGGCAAGAGCAACACCAAGAATTGCTAATAGGTTATTAAAGAGGGCGAGAGATTATGCCGAAGTGAGAGGAAATGGAGAAATAACAAAGGAAATAGCGGAGGAGACTTTAAA
>JAQVXM010000074.1 GCA_028709185.1 Minisyncoccota bacterium
AAACTTCTTCTTCTTTTAATCTTTTGAATTCTCCTAAAATCGCTTCAGTCACTTCCTTTATTCTTTTATTATCAATTCCCGCCGCCACCCCAAAATATCCATGATCGGTAAATAAATCCGCTTCTGCCTTTACATAATAAGCCGCCCCAAGATCATCTCTCACTTTTTGAAAAAGACGCGAACTCATGCCTCCTCCCAAAATTTCCGATATCACCGAAAGAGCTTTTCGTCTTTCATCAAAAACAGAAAAAGCTCTCACTCCGATTATTAAATGCGTCTGATCTGATTTTTTATTATAAACCATAACTCTCGATTCTCTTTGCTCTTCCGATGTTTTTTCTTTTGTTCCTTTTTCATCTAAAGATATTGAAGAAAAATTTTCTTTCACTTTTAAAATAATTTCCTCTTCGTTAAAATTTCCCGAAATAATAACCGCCGTCCCTTTTGCTACGTAATGTTTCTTTCGATAATTTATAAAATCATCCCGCTTTAAAACTTTTATTACTTCTTTTCTTCCGGCAATATCCCAACCAGCCGGCTGATCGCCATAAAGCAAGGTTGTAAAAAGTTCTCCTACCCTCCTCATTGGCAAATCTTCATACATATTTATTTCCTCAATTATGACTCCTCTTTCTTTTTCTATCTCTTTCTCCGGAAAAGTTGAGTTAAGATAAATATCCGCCATTACTTCTAAAACCTTTCCCGCATGTTTTTTTTCTACCTTTGCGTAATATCCGGTATATTCCTGTCCGGTAAAAGCGTTATATTCCGATCCAATTGCGTCTAGTTCTTCAGAAATATCAATCGCTTTTTGTCTTTTTTCCGTTCCTTTAAAACACATATGTTCCAAAAAATGTGAAAGTCCGTTTATTTCTTTCGTTTCATATTTGCTCCCTGCTTCAACTAACACAAGCACCGTCACCGCTTGACTCTCCTCCTTTGGAGCTAAAATTATTCTCATTCCATTATCCAAAACAATTCTTTTATACATAAAATCTTTAATTCCTGCCGGATGTTTTTAACACGGCGGATTGTTTTTTATTTTTTTAATTTATCAAATTATAACCTTTTATTTTTTCAAAAACAAAACTAGCCATAAAAACAAGTTACAAGCTCTAACAATTTTCAAAAACTATTCTTGTTTTATTCCTCCTCTTTACCTTTCCTCCAGTTTATCCTTTAAATAATCAATCACCTTTTTTATTTCTATTCTTTCCTGCTTCATTGTATCCCTGTCTCTCACGGTTACTGCTTTATCCTTTAAGCTTTCGAAATCAAAAGTTACGCAGTAAGGAGTTCCGATTTCATCTTGCCTGCGATAACGTTTGCCGATACTTTGAGTTTCATCATATTCCGCCATAATTCCCGCCTTCAAAAATTCTTCATATGCTTTTTTAGCCGGTTTTGCTAGTTCCTCTTTTTTTGATAAAGGCAAAACCGCTACTTTTATTGGAGCGAGCCATTTCGGCAATTTTAAAACCACTCTCGTTTCCACTCCTCCATCTGCTGTCTTTGCTAATTCTTCTGTATAAGCTGAACATATTGTCGCAAGCACTGAACGTTCCACTCCAAATGTTGGTTCAATTACATGCGGAATAATTTTATTTTCTTTTTCATCTCGATAAGATAAATCTTCTCCGCTTGCGTTTGAATGATTTTTTAAATCAAAATCAGTCCGGTAAGCCAACCCATAAAGCTCTTTTTCTCCGAATGGAAATTTATACATAAAATCAATTGTCCTTTCCGAATAATGAGCTCTTTCTTCTTTTGGTACTTCAAATTCCACAATTTCCTCCTTTGTGTTTATGCCAAGTTCTCCCATCCAATCAACCATTTCCTTTCTCCACATTTCAAAAAACTTTTCCCAATTTGCTTTCGTTTTCGGCTTATCTATAAAATATTCTATTTCCATCTGCTCAAATTCACGAGTTCGGAAAATAAAATTACCCGGCGTTATTTCATTTCTAAATGCCTTGCCAATTTGCGCTATTCCAAAAGGAATTTTTTTTCTCGTAGCTTCAGACACATTTTTAAAATTAACAAACATTCCCTGCGCCGTCTCCGGTCTGAAATAAGCCGTATTGCTTCCATCATCAACAGGCCCTATGAATGTCTTGAACATAAGATTAAAATTTCTTGCCTCCGTGTGATTTTTACTTCCGCAGGACGGGCATTTACCTTCAGTTTCATCAGCTCTAAATCTTTCTTTACAATCCTTGCAATCAACTAAAGGATCGGAAAATTCTTTTAAGTGTCCCGAAGCTTCCCAAACCTTTGTATTCATAATAAGAGCCGTTTCAATACCAACCACATCAGCTCTTCTTTTGACAAATTTTTCCCACCATCGCGCTTTAATATTATTTTTAAGTTCCACCCCAAGCGGCCCATAATCCCAAGAATTTGCCATTCCGCCATAAATTTCCGAACCGGCAAAAACAAATCCGCGCTTCTTTGCTAAAGCCGTAATTTTTTCCATCTTATTTTCACTTTCCTGCTTTTTTTCTTTTATATTTTTCACCATTGGCTTACTATTCTTCCATTATAATAAAAGTTATTTTTATCCTTTGCTCTCCCCTCCATAAAACCCACCTCTTTTTCCTTATTGCCTTCTAAATCAGTTATAGTTGTATAATATACTTCAAATGTATTAATATCAGCTCCCTCCACTATTTCTCCTCTACAATATACATTATTTTTATCCCTCTGATAATAACCGTTTAATTCTTGAAATGACGCTGAATCAGCTCCTTTTATAATTTTTCCTAGAAAATATACATTATTTTTATCTTTTGTGTAAACATCACTACGAACACTAACTAATCTGAAAGAATCGCTATCCGCTCCTTCTATTTTATCTCCATTATGATAAACATTATTTTTATCTTTTATATAAACATTATAACCTCCTAATTTTATAAAAGAATTAACATCTATATCCAATCTTTCCCCACTACCATAAACACTATTTTTATCTTTAAAATATTCATAACCACTAGATTCTAATCTCTCAAAAGTTTCCGCATCCGCCCCCTTTATTTTTACTCCTCTAAAATAAACACAATTATCATCTTTCGTATAATTTCCATATTGATCATATATTTTTTTTATAGAACCTTGACACGTCTCTTCTTTTTTATTACCAATAATATTTTCAATTTTAAAAATGTTATCTTCTATCATTTTTGACTCACTACCCTTACTCTGTTTATCAAAAAAAACATACCAACCAAATAAAAAAAACATTAAAAATATACCTCCAAAAAAAACTAATTTTCTTCTTCTTTTCTCTCTAACTCCTTTTTCCTTTATCATTTTTACTTTATAAATTTTTAACTCTTTACTTTATTACCCTTCCCTCTCCCTCCTTTACCATCGGATCATCTGCTAATCTTGTTGTATCTCCTCCATCCTCTGCCGTCAAGGAAATTTCCGTAAAACTGTCTTCT
>JAQVXM010000075.1 GCA_028709185.1 Minisyncoccota bacterium
TGTCGAAGAATCGGTTCGCTGGACTTCGTTTAAAAATTCCATAAATAATGATTTTTTATTGCCTTATAAAATCGAATTTTTAGATATTCCTCAAGACAAAATAGACCAATGGTATAAATTCATTTTTTAATATTTAAAAATGAAACCAACTCCCGACTTAATTGAAGCAATACTAATAAAGACTAATTTATGCGATGAGAAAACAGCAAAGTTAGTCGCGGAAGAAGTAAAAAATACATTATCAAAACCAGACATAACGAATAAGATAAACGAAATATTTGCCAACTTTTCGTGGAATCACATTGCCAAACGCAAAGTGGTGGAAAACTTCTCAGTATCTTCAGATTAGGACATTTCATTAAAGAAGAGGAAGTGTAAGAATAAAGAAAAAAAATATAATTCCATAGACGCAAGAAGCATAGCTAAAAACTATGCTTCTTTTTATTTTTTCTTTTCTAAAAAATCTTCAGAATCTTTTTTTATTATCTCCTTCCATAAAAAATCAGGATTTTTATTTAAATATTCTTTCACTAGCCAATAACCAACCGAATACCCTGTCCATTTTTTATATTTTTCATTTCCAAACAAAACATCTTTAATTAAATCTTTATCTTTAGAAAATAAGCGGCTTTCCAAACTTCCTAAAATCAAAAAAGCCTCTTCTTTAGTTAAAGCCATTACCCAAGGCGATGGTTCCAGATCAACTATTCGTTCTCTAAAGTTTTCCGCCAATCCTTCCATTATTATCTCATCAAGCAAAGTATAATTTTCAAAATCATTATAATGGTTATAGTAAAAAATAGTATGGTTTAATTCATGAGCCACAGAGTTAGCTAATGCCTTTGGAGTCCAAACATTAGGATTGAGAAAAATATGGAAAACGCAACTATATTGAGCCACTCCCACTACTCCCTTAAATACATTTTCATTTTCTGCAGGCAAAAAAGGAAAAATGAAAATGTAATTTTTTGTCGGTATAGGCAATTTTTTATTACACTTATCAATTGTTTCTTTTATAACTTTTTCAACCTCCTCTTTCTGCTTTTCAGTTAAAACACTGTATCCTGAAATATCACCATCACTTATGTGCTGAATCAAGCCCTTTTTCAGACCTTCTTCATCTATGTGTCCAGAATAAGAAATACTTTTCTTTTCTCTCATCTCCTCCATTATCAAATCAGCCAACTCCCGCTTATTCTTAATTTTTTTCTTCTCTGGAAAATAAAATTCTATTCGAATTAAATCTTTATCCATATCATATTATTTGGTTAATTTATGGATTCCCGATTAAGTCGGGAATGACAGAAAGGCGATCTAGATTTTATCTTCATCGCCTTTTTTTTATTTCTTACAGATTTTTAATTATTTCTTTTATATAGATTTTGGATAATTCATGAGAAGTATTATCCAGTTTTATAAATTTCGCTTCATTTTTTTTCGCCAAATATTCAGTCCTTTTTACAAGTTCTTTCATTTCTTTTTCTCCGCAGATTAAAATAAGTTTTTTAGCCAGAGATTTTTTATAGGAATATTTTTTAAAGTCGGCAACTATTTCTTTTTTAAAAAAAGTGGCGGCGATTTTTTCAGCATCACTTCCAAGTATTGGCGACATTGAACAAATTATCGCTTTTTTAAAAGATTTTTTTACGGATAAACAATAAGCGACTAAAGCTCCCATGGAAAAACCAAAAATAACGGAATTTTTTTCTATATTTTCATGTTTCTTCAAGATTTCAGTAAGAGTGTTTTTTTTAAAATTTGCTTCAAGAGGAACAATTTCGTATTTTTCTTTGACTGCCGATATTATTTCTTGATAACTCTTTCTTTTGACTGTTTCTTCGTAAGCGGGAATGATATATAGTTTTGTTTTCATATAATAATAAATTGAAGTTGTTCAAGCGTTTTTCAAAAGCAGATAAATTTCCGTGATATTTTCAAAAACCGGCGCTCCCAAACCATCAAGATTTTCTCTGCCAAAGAGCGTGTTATCGGAAACCAAAACACAGTTTATTCCGGCCGATTTCGCGGCTTCAAGCCCTCTTCCCGAATCTTCAATCGCTAAACATTCATCTTTCTCAACTCCCAATTTTTCCAAGGCGGAGAGATAAGCTTCCGGATCAGGCTTAGAGGAAGCCACATCTTCTCTCGCAATTATAACAGAAAACAGATCGGAGCCGCTAAAACCAGCCAGAATTTTTTCCACAAATTTTCTCTTAGAAGCGGAAACGAGAGCAATTTTATACCCGTCTTTTTTAAAAGCCATAATAGAACCGAAACCATCAGCTATTTTCTGATCTACTAAAAGATTATCCAATTTATTTTCATAAAGACGGTAAACTTCTTCTATAAGATCTTTTTCATCCCCTAAATCAATTCCCCTATTTTTAAGTTCAAGAAGCAAGTTGTCGCTTTTTACCATTTCAAAATTAAGATAATCCTCGATATCCAATTTAAAACCGCTTCTTTTTTCTATAGCTTCCCTAAAAGATTCAAAAAAAGGCTTTTCCGTAGGGATAATAGTGCCATCAAAATCAAACAGAATAGTTTTAGTCCGATCTTTTTTTAAAAAATTCTTTGCCTGCCAGGAAGCGGCATAATCCCGATAAGGAGAATCGGCCGGCTCAAAACGGCAGTTTTTGAAAAGATCAGTCAATTTATCCAATTCTTTTTTAGCGGAATTTTCATTTACTTCCAATAAAGAAGTTTCACCGGAAACTTCCAATTCCACAAAGTTTCCAACATTTAAAAGATTGTCAAAAGAAACAGTCAGACAAAAAGGACCGCTTTGTTTCAGAAAATTTCTTCTTTTTTTTACCACCGAAACATAGCGAAAAAAACCCAAAGAATTCAAAATATCATTATATTCAGGAATCATTTCAACGGGAATTTCCAGATTGCGTTCAACTTTTGAGAAAGGTCCGGAAAAACTATGCGATTTTCCTTTATGAGTAAGTTCAGCTTTGTTTCCTTTTTGACGGATTCTCAAACAAGTGCGATTGCGGATAAAATCACCGTCCAAATCAGAAAAATACAAATCAGTTTCATCTTCCGGGGAAACTTCCTGAAAATTCTCTTGTTTCAATATTTCAAGCATTTTATCGGGAGCGCCGCAATAAAATTTTTGCTCGGTTTCCAAAATTTTATTTTTTGTCGACATTCCCTTTTTTTTGCTTATTTCCGCAATCAGATACCGCCCTTGAATGTTTTTAAACTCAGAAAAAAATAGAAAAAAATTGTTAAAGGATTATTATCCTTCATTGGCTTAGATGCTACCACTATTTTATTTTTTTACAAGTTTTTTATCAGAATTGAAGCTTTTATAAATTTTCTAAACAATATGCCCGATAGCGGCGAAAATTCCTCTCTTATTATTTCCTTCCAGCCGATAAAGCTAGAAGCGAAATAGCACAAATAAAGGCGATCT
>JAQVXM010000076.1 GCA_028709185.1 Minisyncoccota bacterium
GAAGAGGAGGATGGGAAGCGCAAAGAGCGCTATGATGCCCAACGCCGGGAGGACAGCGCCTCGGACGGCAGGTCGGCGCCAGAGGATGAGGGCTGTGGAGAGAAACAGGAAAACGGGCACGACGAAGTACGATGTCCCGTATGAGTACAGGGAGAGTCCGAAAATAGCGAATGAGGGCATGAGGAGCCACGGTCTTTGGAGTGCGCAGATGAGTAGATAAAACCCGGACAAGAAGAGGACCGGGAAGAGATGCGCACCCAAACCCCAGCGCGAGGCCATGATATTCCAGGGAGAGATGGCGAGGAGGAATAATCCCAGAAGAGCACAGGAACGTGATGTGAGTTTTTTGGCCAGTCCATAGAAGAGGAAGAGCGAAGCAATGCCGCCGAGAAGATTTAAGAGACGCGCGGAAAACACGTTCAAGCCGAAAATCGCAATGATCGGCATCATGAAGTAAGCGCTGAGGGTATCGCTCATTCCGCTGCCCCAGGCTGGGAGTTGGATGGGATATGACAATCCCGAACGATCCATACCTGTTTTCAGCAGACTGAAGGCGTCATACGCGAGGGAGGCCTCATCCTGATTCAACCCGGGCGGAATCGCGCCGAATTGATTCGCGCGGACAAAAATGCCCAGCGTGATGATGAACCAGAAGAGCGTGACGGGGGACGAGAGAACGCCCCAGCAGCGCTGTCTGCCCATGACAAACAAGGGCCGCCACCGCGTGAAGAAGCGGATCAGGGAGGACACGCGTTTTTTGACCAGTGCGTGGACGGGGTTGCGGGGAACGGTATCCAGCGCGTACTGCAACAACCATGCGAAGAGGAAGAGCTGGAGGAAGGCGATGGTGCGGCCGATCTCCGGGAAGGTGTCGTAGAGCCAGCGGTCGAGCCAGTTGAAATGATGTGCTCCGGTGAGATTGAGGAAGAAGAGGACGGTCATTGCTCCGTAGATCATCAGGGCGCGCCGATCGAAGAACGCGAGCGGCAAGCCGAAGGCCACCAACGGAAACAGGTACCGCTCGTGCATTTCCGTATTGAGGAGGAAGAAGCATGCAATAATCCAACTTGCCGTCAGTGCTCCCGTGCGCAGCAGGCCAGCTGACCGATCCGGACGCACAAGCGGTTTTCTGTACATCCACAGGAAAATGGAGATCGCCGCCGCAAAGAGGACAATGGAAATACTGCGGTAGGAGAGGAGAGAGAAGACCAGGTCGGTGTCCCGCATCTTTCCTGCTGTTTTGCCGAAGAGAGCCCACCACAGATTGAACGCGTTCATCGAGAGCTTCGGAAAGTGCCCCACGGAGCCTGTGTACACATGCAGTACTTCCCGAACACTGTGTTGTGCCACGAAGGGAACGAGCACGGCGAAGACGCTCAAAGCGCCGCCGATGAACAGTTTCCCCATCGCTTTCCAGTCGCGTATACAGAGCAGGAGGAAGAGCGGAGCGAGGATCACCGCTTGTGCTTTCGTCAGAACGGCGAGCGCAAAAAGAATGCCGGTGAGGAGCCAGAAGCGCCAGAAGACCGCCGCGAAGGCTGCGAGGAGGAGGAATGTATGGATGGAATCCGTCTGCCCCCATACTGCGGTTTCAAAAAGTACGGCGGGATGGAACAGGTAGATGGCGGCGGCGGCGATCGCGGCGCGGCGCGAGAACACCCGTCCCACGATGAGGGCCAGAGTGAGTGCGGTCATCAGGTCCGTTCCGATGGCCGGGAGACGGAGGAAGATGCGAACGGTATGCTGACCGACAGCGAGGCCGGCCGGGAACAGCCACTGGATGACGTGCCCCGTGAGGGCGAAGATCATCAGGGAGAACGGTGGGTAATTGGGTACCCCTCCTTCCAAGGGCTTGATATACGAGAACGGGACGCCCCGGAGGGTGGCGGAACGCATCCATCGTTCGTTGATGCCGAGGTCGCTTCCGTGCCCGGGTGCGATGGACGCGATGAGGAGTCGCATGCCCAGACCGAGGAGCAGGAGCGGCAGATACCAGTAGAGGAAACGCCAGCGGTCGAAGCATCCCTTCCCGAACGTACACACACCGAAGAACAGCGCGGAGACGCATCCCAGCGCAATGAGACGCATCCCAAGGATGTCCGCAGGGATGGGATGGCGGACCAGGAATGCTGCAGTGACCAGAAAGGCGAGCGCACCGGCATCGCAGAACCACTGCCAACGACGTGCGGGGGTCGCTCTGCTCGCGGACGGGTCGCTCTTCCGTCGGGTGGGACGTCGTTTTGCAGACCGCCGTCGAGCGCGGGTGCGGACGGAAGGAGGATTCATGATCCTAGGATATGAAGAGGAGGCTGACGAGCAATGCCATCTGCAAGCCGATACCCGAGAGGGCAACCACCATCCCGAACGATTTGAGGAATGGGGAGCGCACGTTCTTCAATCCTTCCACGAGGAAGAAGAAGACCGGCACGCTCACGAGGAGCGAGAAACGGAAATCCTGCGCGCAGCTGTGTGGCGTGATGGAACGGTGGAGGGCGTGTCCGAGGAGCAGGAAGAAAGCGGCGAGTGTGAACGGAAGCGTGCGCCACCCTTCTCGTCGCACAGAGACCCACGCACCGTAGACGGCGTAGAGGAGCGCGAGAACGCCGCAGACGATGATGGCCGAGGCCAGCGGCTTCAGTGTGTGGCCGAGATCGAACTCGCCGAAGAAGGCGGACTTGAAGAAGTACTCCCAGAAGTACTGGCGGCCGGCAGCGTCATCCCACGGGTTGTTGTACGGCCGCATGGCCATGCGCAGCGGATTGAACTCCGTGAAGGTTTCAACAGTGTTCTTCACGTAGAGGGCAGAACTCAGGTTGCCCGTGTTGACGACGAGCGGCTGATCGATGGAGGCGCCAGAGCGCAGCGTGAAGAGCCAGGCGGTGGAGAGGAGGAGCAGGAGCAGGCTCAGGCTCCCGACGACCGCTTTCGTCCGGAGCACGAGGCGGGATTTGAGGAGCAACAGCAGGAAGGCGACGGGGACGAGGAGGAGGCCGTTCGTCTTCGTCAGGATGGAGAGTGCGAGTAGGAGGAGGGCGGCCCACCAGTGGCGCCACTGCCCGCCGCGCCACCAGGCGAGCAGGAAGGCGAAGCAGAAAACTTCGAGCGGGAAGAGGAAGACGTCGTTATTGATACGCGCAGAGAGGAAGACGATGCTCGGGAGCACGGCGAACAATCCTGCGAAGAGCAGCCGTTCCACCCTCTCCTTGCGCGAGAAGGCCTGCACGGCGATCCACGCCGCGGCGCCGAGGGCGAACAGAGAGGCGATGAAGGCGATCCACTGCGTATCCCGAATGAGCAGGGGCAATGCCCTGTCAAAGGCCATGCCAATCCGATGCCAGAGAGCCGTCAGCACGTAGTACAGCGGAGCCTGGTAGAACTCCCATCCATCACGAATGGGCGGGAGCCAGAGG
>JAQVXM010000077.1 GCA_028709185.1 Minisyncoccota bacterium
CCGCTACCCCACCGAGTATCCGCTGGCTGCGGTCGGTCTGACCGGCCAGGAGAAGGCGGATCGAATCGAGGAGTTTCTCAAGATGGCACGGCGTGTGATCGACGAGGAGGGCGGACACACCAAGCTCGGCATCTCCACGTACGCCATCCTCGGGTGGAACTTCCCGGTGAACTTCGAGCCGCTGGGCCAGGACATCGCGCGGTTTGCTCCGCTCCTCGACGTGATCTCGCCCATGGCCTATCCCTCCACCTTCGCGCCGGGCGCGTACTACAATCCCGCCAAGCACCCCCGCAGTCGCATGTACTACCTCGTGTACCGCACGCTCACGGGGTACCGCGACCTCCTGGGAGATCAATCCTGGAAGCTTCGGCCCTGGATTCAGGGATACGGCATCACGCAGAAGAATCTGAAGGATCAGATCGATGCCGTGTTCGACAGCGGTTCCTGCGGTTTCACCATCTGGAATGCCAGCAACGAGTACGGAACGTTCATGAAAATGCTGCCGGATGTGAAGCGGCCTCATGGCTGTAGCTAGCGAAAATATCAACATCCGTTTTCTTGACTTGCGGGACAGATTCCATAGAATGCCCGCAACTTTTTCCTCATCCTTCGATGCTCGAATTTCCTTTTGCACCATTCAAGAGCAGCTATCGGTCTCGACGTCCTGACCTTCAGGACGCTCCTGCGGAACTTCCCGGATGCACGGAAATCCAGCGGGAGATGCCGTTCAACGACGAACAACGCAGGCATATGGAAAGTATCCTGCGCAGCATGGCCACCGTTGAGGCCTCATGGCCCGCATTTGGGCAATCGGCGAAGATCGGAGAGTACGTTTACGCGAGGCAGTACTTGGAGCGTCTGCTTTCCCTTTCCGGAACCGGTTTGCGAAATGCGGCGTAGGTTAGGATAGAATCCTGTCATGTCATTGTCCCCTCGTCGCATCCTCTTTGAGGACGATTCCCTTCTGGGAGTCGATAAGCTTTCGGGCGAACTCGTCGTGGCGGGCGCGGGGAAATCTGACACACTCGCGCTCCTCGATTTTTTGCGCAAGGACTACCCGGGCTTGCGTGCGCTGCACCGTCTCGACTTCGAGACATCGGGTGTCGTTCTCTTCGCCAAGACGAAGAAGGCCGCGGATGCTGTGCTTTCGTCCAAATTTTCCGGCTGGAAGAAGACCTACGTGACGCTGGTGGCCGGCCGCATGCCCAGGGCGCAGGGCGTCATCCGCTCGCCGCTTCCGGCACGGGGAAAGGGAACGGTCCCCGCGGAAACGGACTACCGCGTGCTCGGGATTTTTGCCAATTCCAGTCTCGTCGAAGCAGATATCCAAACGGGCCGCCATCACCAGATCCGCCGACACTTCGCCTCAATCGGTCATCCGCTCCTGCTCGATGAGGAGTATGGGAACAAGGGGATCAACCGCGTCTTCACGCGCGAGTTTAAGTTACACCGGTTCTTCCTCCATGCCGCGCGGTTGGAATTGCCGCACCCGCTCACGGGGGAGCGGCTCACGATCGAAGCGGCGCTGCCGAGGGTATTCGAAGAGGTGTTGAAGCGTTTGCGCGACCTGTGAGTGAGAATAGAACAGAGGACAGGGGATGAGCTTACGAACCTATGTTCTTTGCCCCAAGTTCCTTGTCCCAAATCCTCTGTCCTTATCTGCTACACTTCTCGTATGCCATCCGCAAAACAACAGAGAGTCCTCTCCGGTATCCAGCCTTCCGGCTCGCTCCACCTCGGCAACTACTTCGGATCCATCAAGCCGAATCTGGAGCAGCAGGGAAAGGCAGGAGAGAGCATTTTCTTCGTTGCGGATCTGCATGCCCTCACGTCCGTGCAGGATCCTGCGGCACTGAGGCGCTCCCGGCAGGACATCATCCTCGACTACCTCGCCTGCGGATTTGACCCGGAGAAGGCCATACTCTTCTTCCAATCCGACGTTCCGGAACATACGGAGCTCAGCTGGATCCTGTCGACCGTCGCGCCCATGGGTCTCCTGGAACGGGCCGTGAGTTACAAGGAGAAGGTGCAGAAGGGGATTGCGGCGAGCGTGGGGCTCTTCACCTATCCCGTCCTCATGGCGGCGGACATCCTCCTCTACGACGCCACGCACGTTCCGGTCGGCCGCGATCAGAAACAGCACGTGGAGATCGCGCGCGATCTCGCCATCAAGTTCAATACGATATTCGGCAAAGATACGCTGGTTGTTCCCGAGCCGGTGATCCGTGCGGAAGTCGCTGTTGTTCCCGGCACGGACGGTCAGAAGATGAGCAAGAGTTACGGCAATACGATCCCTCTCTTCGGCGACGAGAAGACGGTTTCCAAAGCCATCATGGGCATCGTCACCGATTCCAAAGGAGTGGCTGAACCCAAGGATCCGGACACGTGCACCGTCTTCCAGCTGCAGAAGCTCTTCCTTTCGGCTGCCGAGGCCAAGGCGCTGGCAGCACAGTACCGCGCCGGAGGGTTGGGCTATGGTGAGGCAAAGAAGATGCTCCTTGGGGCATATCTGGAGCACTTTGCCGCTCAGCGGGCCAAGCGGGCAGAACTCGCACGCACACCCGGTCTCGTAGAGGAGGTGACGCGGGAGGGTGCCGAACGCGCGCGTGCCATTGCGGCGAAAACCATGGAGAGGGTCCGAAAGGCCGTAGGATTGCAGTAAAAGGCATTTTTTGCTATACTGGAGAGATTCCTTCCCTTTCCTCTATGAAGCGCTGCCGGCTCTCCGTCTATCTCTCCACAGGCGTTCTCACCGTTGCCGTCGTTGTGCCATTGGCCACGGCGTATCTCAGTGACGGGCACTACAGCGGGACGTTGCAGAACCAGGCGTTCGGGAATCAGGCGGAACTCAAGGCGACGCGCCGCGCACTCACGCGTCTCAATGCGCGGTGTGGACGAGAGGGCGAAGAGCCGACTGCCGTGTGCGAGGCGTATACGATCGTGCAGAAGGAGTGCCTCGCCCGTCAGAGCCAGTACTACGAGAACACCGGCTGTCCGACCATCAACGATATGGCGCGCATCGCTGCCGTGCAACGTGCCATTGAGATGAAAGATCCGATTCCTGCGATTGGTGAGGAAGCGACATCTTCCTCCTCTTCCGTTTCTGTTCACGAAGCTGCGCTCACCATTCAGGATCTCAGCCCTTCCGAGCGGCTGGCTATGCGTCGCGCCGTTCGTATCAAGTACTGTTCCAAAAAGCTCCCGCAGGCGCTGTATCTGCTCTGCACTTCGCTCGTGGATGAGCAGCAGGAGATTCCCACAGGTCTCATGAATGATCTGCAGCTGAATCGGGTGCGGCAGGAATCATCCACGCCCTCCACGCTCATGGATCGCATTAAGATGACCGTTCCGATCGAACGGTAAGGGAAGTCGGGAGGGGTTCGGA
>JAQVXM010000078.1 GCA_028709185.1 Minisyncoccota bacterium
ACGGGTATTACGACCACAAATGTATTAGTTAATACATTACCTATACCGACAGCCAGTAGTAATAGCCCTATTTGTGACGGGGCAAATTTATTGTTAACCGGTGGTGGTGGTGTAAGTTATTTGTGGAGTGGTCCTAACGGGTTTACTTCTACTGCTCAATATCCTATTATTTCAGGAGCAAGTGTTGCTGCTGCAGGAACTTACACTGTTTTAGTTACTAGCAGCAACGGTTGTATTTTATCTACCAGTACTCAGGTTATTGTTAATCCTTTACCTAATCCTTTAGCCGGAAGCAATAGCCCTATTTGTTCCGGTGATACTCTTTTCCTTAATACAGGTGGTGTTTCGGGTACTAATTCTTATTCTTGGAGTGGACCTAACGGGTTCAGTTCTACAGATCAAAATCCGTTTTTTGCGCTTACTACAAATGTTAACACCGGTCTATATACTGTTGCTGTTACTGATGCTAACGGTTGTATTATGACTTCTCCTACTAATGTTATTGTTAATACTATTAATCCTAATATTGGTAATAATACCCCTATTTGTTCGGGAAACAATCTTAATATTAATGCTAACGGTGGGGTAATTTACAATTGGAGTGGGCCTAACGGGTTTACTTCTTCTCAGGCTAATATTATTATTTCTCAGGCTACTAATAGTGATATGGGGTTATATACCGTAACTATTACGGATGCCAATGGTTGTATCGGCGAACTTTATACTTATGCTATTGTTAATCCTTTACCGGTTCCCGTTGCTACTAATAATAGCCCTATTTGTTCTGGTGAAGATATTAAGCTTTATTGTGGTGGGGGGTCTTCTTATGCTTGGAGCGGACCTATTAATTTTATTTCTACTGAACAAAATCCGGTAATTTATTCTGCTAATATTTCAGGTACTGGGATTTATAATGTTACTGTTACTGACTTAAACGGTTGTAGTTCGGCTACTAGTACTAATGTTATTGTTAATCCTTTGCCGGTTGTTTCTGTTTCTAATAACTCTCCTGTTTGTAGCGGTGAAACTGTAAATATAACTTGTAGTTCAGGTACAAGTTTTGCTTGGAATTGTGCGGAAAATGGTTATACTTCTACCAACCAAAATCCTTCAATTCCAGCTTCTACTGTTTTAACAAGCGGTAATTATTCCGTTACTGTGACAACTAATGGGTGTACTTCTACGGGGACGACAACTGTTGTTGTTAATCCTTTACCGGTACCTACTGCTACCAGCAACAGTCCTCTTTGTTATGGTGACAGGTTAGAACTTACAGCTACCGGTGGAACTACTTATGCTTGGAGTAGTACTAACGGGTTTACTTCAAGTTTGCCTATGCCTGTTATTAATATTGCTACTGATGCTTTATCCGGTATTTATTCGGTTACTGTTACTGATGTTAATGGTTGTTCTTCTACTGCTTCTACCTCTGTTTCTGTTGCTTCTAAAATTACTGTTCAGACTATCGATATGACTATTTGCAGTGGTAATAGTGTTAATATTTCTGCTTATGTTATTGGGGGGACGGCTCCTTATTCTTACTATTGGGATGGGTATTTATCTCAATCTCAGGTGCTCGTTACTCCTATTACTGATATTTCTTATGAAGCTCAGGTGATGGATGCTAATGGTTGTAAAAGTAATGTTAGTACTTTACATATTGATGTCTTGCCGCCTGTGCAGGTTAATGCTTATGCTTCTAATGATACTGTTTGCCCGGGTGAGAGTGTTAAAATTTATGTTAATGCCAGTAATGGGGACGGTGGGCCTTATTCTTTGTATCTGAGTGACGGCACTATTATTTCTTCGCCTTATACTGCTTATCCTGACGGTGTTCATGAATTTATTGTGATGGCTAAAGATGGGTGCGGTTCTATTGATTCGGATACTATTCGTATCAGAGTTTTTGAAATACCCCCTATGTCTTATTCTCCTGATAAAACTTTCGGTTGTGTTCCTCTTGAAGTATGGTTTAATGAGACCAGTCAGAACGCAGGACAGTCTTATTTATGGGATTTTGGTGATAATAGTTACAATGCCAGTTCTTATTCTCAGAATCCTAATCATATTTATGAAAATGCCGGTACTTATGATGTCAGACTTACTATTACTTCTATTGACGGTTGTAAGACTATTTATACTTATACTGATTTAATTACTGCTTATCCTAGACCTGAAGCCGCTTTTTATCCTGATAATGACCTCGTTAGCATCATTAATCCTATTATTAATTTTGAAAATGCTTCCAGTAATGCTATCAAATATTACTGGACTTTTGGGGATGGCGATTCTTCTGATTTATTTAATGCCAGTCATTATTATAATAGCTTAGGTACTTTTATTGTCAGACTTGTTGTTGAAACAGTTTACGGTTGTACTGATACAACTTATTATACCGTTTATGTGCAAGATGAATTTACTTTATTTGCGCCTAATGCTTTTACTCCTGATAATGATGGTACTAATGACATATTTTTTGTTCAGGGAAATGGTATTGATACCGGTTCTTTTAATATGATTATTTACGACAGGTGGGGTGAAAAAATATTTGAAACTAATAATTATTCATATGATAATCCTAAAAAATACGGCTGGGACGGAACAGTGAAAGGTAGCAGTAAAATTGCCGAAGTTGGTATTTATACTTGGGTCGTTATTTATAAGGATAATAATCAGATTGAACATCAGGAAACTGGTGTCGTTAATTTGATTAAATAATTAAAATAATTAATCTTTTATTTAAAAACTCTCCTAAAGGGAGTTTTTTATTTAACCCTTAAAATTTATTTTTAAATTTGTTTATGATAAGATAATTTTTTTGTAATTTTAACAACATTTTTTTTATTAAAATATACAAAATAAAATTTATTTTTTATGAAAGAAGAAGAATTATGTATGAACCCGAATATTCTGGTACAATATTTAAAAAAACCTACTATTGAATTTACTAAAGAAGATATAATAAAGTTTATTGAAGAAAATGATATTGAAATGTTAAATTTCAGGTATGTAGGAGAAGATGGTAAACTAAAAACATTAAACTTTGTAATTTCAAGTAAAGAGCATTTAGACTCAATATTAACTTCCGGAGAAAGAGTTGACGGTTCAAGTTTATTTTCATTTATTGAAGCTGGATCAAGTGATTTATATGTTATTCCTCGATTCAAAACAGCATTTGTAAATCCGTTTTCCGAAATACCAGCTTTGGATATATTATGTTCATTTTACAATAGCAATGGCAAACCACTTGAAAGTTCTCCGGAATATATTTTAAAAAAAGCGAATAGAGAATTTCATGAAAAAACCGGCTATACTTTTAAAGCATTAGGGGAGCTGGAATATTATGTTATCAGCGAAAAAGAAGAATTATACCCT
>JAQVXM010000079.1 GCA_028709185.1 Minisyncoccota bacterium
CCATTGGTCTTTTTTTTGGAGGTAAAAGCGTGGAACATGATGTTTCTGTTGTTTCCGCTAAAATTATCAATAAAGGATTTGAAAAATTAAAATCTGAATTTAAAGTTATTCCGATTTATATTACTCCTACGGGCGAATGGATTGTTTTTAAAAATTTTCCTTCTTTTCGCGAACTTAAGGAAAAAAGGGGAATTAAAAGCAATATTCGCATTCTCTTTAATCCTTCTTCAGAAAAACTTATTCTAAGAAAAAAATTTGTTTTCGGAAAAAAAATAATTATTGATGTCGCTTTTCCTCTTGTTCATGGAAATAATTGTGAAGATGGCACTCTGCAGGGTTTTTTTGAAACAACTAACGTTCCTCTGGTCGGTCCTTCGGTTTTAGGTTCGGCTATTGGTATGGATAAGGTTATAACTAAGGATATCTGTCGCGCTAACGATCTCCCGGTTGTTAATTATTTTTGGTTCTATCGTGAAGAATGGGAAAAAAACGCTGAAAAAATAAAAAATAAGATAATGGAAAAGATTCCTTTCCCTGTTTTTATCAAACCGGCTAATCTCGGTTCTTCTATTGGTATTACTAAAGCTGAAGATGAAAGAACTCTCAATGACGCCATTGAAGTTGCCGTCCGCTATTCTAGAAAAATAATTGCCGAAGAAGGAGTAAAAGAAGTTAGGGAGATAAACTGCGCTGTTGTTGGTTTTAAAGAAAAAGAAACATCTCTTCTTGAAGAGCCGGTTCATTATTCCAAATTTCTCACTTTTGAAGAAAAATATATTGGCGAAGGAAAGAAGGGAGGAGGCACTATGGCTGGCGGTAAAACTAAAGTGAAAATCCCTGCTGTTGTTGATGAAAAAACTGAAGACAAAATAAAAAATATTTCTAAAAAAATATTCGGACTTCTCGAATGTTCTGGCGTTTCTCGTGTGGATTTCCTTCTTGATCCTTCGGGTGGAGTCTTTATTAATGAAATCAATACTATTCCTGGATCATTACAGCAGCATTTATGGCAAGCAAGCGGCTTGGAACTGCCGGAACTTTTAAAAAAAATAATTTCTCTGGCGGAAGATTCTTTTATTGAAAAGAAAAAAAATCTCACTCGCTTTGAATCCGCCCTTCTTCGATAACTATGGAAATTGAAACTGTTTTTGAAGATGAAAACATTCTGGCTGTTAATAAGCCGGCAGGAGTTTTAACTCACGGTATTGTTGGAAAAAAATCAGTTCAAGAAACTATAGCTGATTTTTTTGTTAAAAAATTTCCCGCGGCCTCTTTTGTTGGTGATGATCCGGAAAATCGTCCCGGTATTGTTCATCGCTTGGACCGCGACACTTCCGGACTTCTTCTTCTTGCTAAGAATCAGGATGCTTTTCTTTATTTAAAAAATCTTTTTAAGGAAAGAAAAATTGAAAAAACTTATCTTGCTGTTGTTCATGGTTTTATAAAAGAGGATAGAGGGGAAATTAATAAGCCGATTGGCTTAAAATCTGGCACTATTAAACATTCTGTTTTTTCGAAAAAATTGGTTAAGCCCGCTCTTACTTTTTTTCAGGTTATTAAAAGAGTAAAAAATGGAAATGATTTTTCTGTTTTGAAAGTTATGCCAAAGACCGGACGCACTCATCAGATTCGGGTTCATCTTGCTTCTATTAATCATCCCGTTCTAGGGGATAAGCTTTATGGCAAAAAAAACGATGAAGAAGCGCATCTTTTTCTCCACGCCCTTTCTTTGGAATTTTCTCTTTTAGATGGATCTAAAATAAAATTAGAAGCCGATCCTCCAGAAATTTTTAAAAGATTTTTATCAACATAGGATGTTTTTTATCTTGTGCTATAATAAGCCTAAAGAAAAAAATGAACAATTTTAATCAAAAAGGGTTTACTTTGCTTGAGCTTCTTATTGTTATCGGTGTTTTGGCGGTTCTTGCCACCGCTACTGTTCTTGTTTTAAATCCAATTGAAATTTTAAGACAATCAAGAGATGCTACTCGTGTTTCTGATTTGGCTAGTATAAAAAATGCCATTGGTGTTTATGTTACTGGTGTTGATTCTCCTGATTTGGATGGTGGCACGACCTCTTGCTCCACTCTTTGCTATGTTAACGCTTCTAGTGTTGTTGCTAATTGCGGCGGGCGTCATTCCACTAAAACCACTACCGAAGATTCCACTCGTGAAGTTGATAGTAATGGTTGGATCCCTATTGATTTTGCCGATATTCCAGGAGGCTCTCCTTTATCGGTTCTTCCTATCGATCCGACTAATGATTCTACTTATTTTTATTCCTACGCTTGTGATAACACTAACAAAACTTTTGAACTCGATGTTGTCTTTGAAAGCACTAAATATCTCACAACGGAAGATTATGATGGAACTGATGGAGGTAATTCCGCCGCCACTTACGAAATTGGCACCGATCCTGATTTGGATATTTGATTTAGAAAAAGATAATTAATATAATGTTTATCATGCTTTAAAAAATTCAAGATAAGTGAGAATGTTTGTTTTTAAAAATATTATAAATACTAAGATGTTCGCTTTACAAAAATAATAAAATTATTTATTCATAAAATGTTTAAGAATTTATTTGGCAAGATAAAGGAAAGTAAAGGTTTTACCTTGATGGAACTTCTTATTGTTATCGGTGTTTTGGCTGTTTTGACTACTGCCGCCACTTTGGTTTTGAATCCGGCTGAACTTTTAAAACAAGCTAGAGATTCTACTAGAATTTCTGACATCTCCACTTTAAATGAAGCTTTGAGTCTTTATGTTACAAATGTTAGTTCGCCTGATTTGGACGGGGCGCAAGATTGTTCTGTTAGTTGTTTTGTTCACATTGATGGCGTCGCCGCCAATTGCGGCGGTCGTCATGTCGGAGTTTCCGCTGCTGACACTACTCGCGAGGTTGATGCTAGTGGTTGGGTTCCGGTGGATTTTACTGATATTCCAGGCGGCGCTCCTCTTGCTGTTCTTCCTATTGATCCGAGTAATACCACTTCCTATTTCTATTCTTATGCTTGTAATAACACTAGTAAAACTTACGAACTTGATGTTGTTTTTGAAAGCACTAAATATCTTACGACGGAAGATTATGACAATAAAGATGGTGGTGATTCAGCCACTACTTATGAAATTGGATCTGAGCCGGGATTGGATATCTAACCTCTGAAAATCTTATTTAACGAAAATCATAAAATAATAAAATTATTTATTCATAAAATGTTTAAGAATTTATTTGGCAAGATAAAGGAAAGTAAAGGTTTTACCTTGATGGAACTTCTTATTGTTATCGGTGTTTTGGCTGTTTTGACTACTGCCG
>JAQVXM010000080.1 GCA_028709185.1 Minisyncoccota bacterium
GTGGAAAGTCGTCATGTCAAATAACATGGCTGACCCCGTAACGACTGAATCGAAAGATGAGATTCCGACGAAATGTCGGAATAATACGCCAGCTCTTGTCTAAAAAAGATGTGTAAAGGAGTCCAGAAAGGATAATGTATGGATATCAATTCATATGTAACTGGACTGACCGATGGCGAAGGCTGTTTCTGTATATCGTTTAGCTATCGAAGCAAAATGAATACAAATATTGAGGTGCGACCAAGCTTCTCAATTAGCTTAAACCAAAAAGACCTACCGCTTCTGCAAAAAATATCAAAAATATTTAATTGCGGAGCAATCAGAAGATCTGCTCGTGATAGGTGCTACAAATACGAAGTCAGGAAATTGGAGGATCTTAACAGATCTATCATTCCACACTTCAAAAGGTTTCCTTTACAGGGAGCTAAAGCATCTGACTTCGAGAATTTTGCCAAAGTTTGCGAAATGATGAGGGCGAATTTGCATCGAAGTAAAAAACATCTGCCAGAGTTGATTGAAATATCATTTTCAATTAACCAAGGTCAGAGAAAACACAATAAAGAGGATCTCCTAAAACACATGACAAGATGAAGATATAGTCTGATCCATTAGCAATAATGTGAATAATTGAAGTTCCGACCCGCACGAATGGCATAACGGTCTGAAAACTGTCTCAACGAAGGGCTCGGTGAAATTGCACTGCCGGTACAGATGCCGGTTAATCGCAGCAAGACGGGAAGACCCCGTGAAGCTTTACTACAGCTTGGTATTGGCTTTTGGTTATTTATGTGTAGCGTAGGTGGGAGCTTAGGCGCCAATGAAACACCACTCTTAAATATTCGAAAGTCTAACCCTGTCACAGACGGGGAACAGTGCTTGGTGGGTAGTTTGACTGGGGCGGTCGCCTCCCAAATTGTAACGGAGGCGTTCAAAGGTTGGCTTAGCTCGTATGGAAAGCGAGCTTCGACGTGCAAAGGCATAAGCCAGCTTAACTGCAAGACTTACAAGTCGCGCAGGCGCGAAAGCGGGACTTAGTGATCCTCTAGATCCCTACGAGGGGGCTAGAGCTCAACGGATAAAAGCTACTCCGGGGATAACAGGCTGATCGGGCCCAATAGTCCACATAGACGGCCCGGATTGGCACCTCGATAAACCCATAACGAATGTCGAGGATAAATTCGGCTCATAACGGTGAAACCCTACTGTTTGTTCGTGTTTTGTATGGTAAAATATAAGCACAATAAACAAGGGCAATACCGTGGGAAGTTGTGAAAACATCAATTGGCAAAAGAAGTGGCGCAAAATTAAAAATGATCTTACTCTGACTAGAGAACAAAGGTCGTTGATAATAGGTTCACTTCTCGATAAGGGATACAGGATGTATTGCAAAAAATTAGAGACCCAAAAACTGATTAGAGTAATACGACCCTACGTTATTCCTTCGATGAAATATAAAATCGGTTTTCATTAACCCCGTAACGACTGGATCTTCGTGTGTCAACACGAAGTGAAGATTCCACATAGTGGAATAACACGCCGACAGTCTAGATGAATAATCTAGCAGAAGGTATAGTCTACGCAATTAGTAATAATTGAATTAAAGTGGTCGGCTCACCGCATCCTGGGGCTGAAGCAGGTCCCAAGGGTCTGGCTGTTCGCCAGTTAAAGCGGTACGCGAGCTGGGTTCAGAACGTCGCGAGACAGTAAAGTATGTGCTGTCTATAAATCTTCCTATATGCTGGAAACTCTGTAGTCCTAACAGGGCTTGTAGAATCTGGCGGTACCATTCGCATTTTACTCATGGTAAACTCATTCATAGAAATATGAAAAATGAGCTAGCCCTGAGTTTACCGAAGGGTGAAAATCCGACCAGTGCAGACAATCAGCAGGAAAGATCAAAGATGTTCTTGCGAGGATACGTAGAAGTGTAAATGGAGACGGCACAAGACGTATTCGAACAAAGCAAGAATTATTAGCATCTTTGAAATCCTCAGAGACTATATGGGAGATCCCGACAAAGTTGTCGGGAAAGATATAGTCCGAACTGCTCCGATAAAAAAATCGGAATCCTAGCTATACTATCGAAAACATAGTAGGGCTGGGGTATAGCGATATGCAGAACCTGCCACGCGGCAGGACGCCACAGAGCAAAATCAGTTATTGAAGTGGTTTGCAAAGTAACAGATTGTCGGTCCTAATCTGCTGTGATCGTGGAAGCTTGAGAGAATCACTCCTTAGTAAGCCCGGAAGGGCCTTGCTACTTTCCTGAGTAATCGGGATTGAAAATTCGGCTAATAACGGTGAAGCCTTCATATTGTTTTGTGTTATAATAGATATGCTTGAGGACCCAAAATGATTTAAGGTAATACCGTGGGAAGTCGGACTGTGCTTCGCACAGAGTTCTTAGTTTAAAATTTTAAATTTAAAATCAATTGAAAATGAGTAAATGTTTAAAACATTGAAAATTAGAACATTGATTGTCCGCCAAGGGCGGATCAGCCTCTGGCTGAAAAATTATAAATTGAAAATTGAAAATTTTGCGCAGAGCGCGGTTTTGACCCCGTATCGACTGAGTCCGAAAGGACGAGATCCCCATTGTGGGGATAATACGCCGCCTCCTACAGTAAAAAGCCAGGCTATGGTGGATCCTAAGGCCGGTTGTAGGATGAAGATATAGTCAGAGCCTTTAGAAATAAAGGAATAACTCGACGAGAGGACCAGGAGTGGAGAGTCTCTGGTGTACCAGTTGTCTTACCAAAGGCACTGCTGGGTAGCTATACTCTTACGGGATAACCGCTGAAAGCATATAAGCGGGAAGCCCATCTCAAGATTAGGCTTCTTAGGCACCCCGAAGACCACGGGGTTGATAGGCTCTAGGTGTAAGCACAGCGATGTGTTCAGCCGAGGAGTACTAATTTTGCCAAGTAGAACGAATGAGCGTGTCTCTTGTTAGTGAGGAATATTACTTTCTGACAAGAGATGTCCTCCGCCCTCGGGCGGATCGGGCAACAGCTTGAGTGATGTTGAATATTTGATAGAATCTATTTATGAAAGATGTTAGAAAATACACTGCCCGAGGGATAGCTTTGGCTTCGGTAGGTATGCTGGTAGCATTTGTCGGAGGAATTTTTTCTTTCGGTGCTGTCTCGGCAGACTCCGGTGTCAAATCGTCTTCCGATATGGGTCTGATGCTTATTATAGGCGGAGCCGTTCTCGTAGTTGGCGCCATAATAACGATTGCAGTAGTGTATTTTGCAGATTAAATATGAT
>JAQVXM010000081.1 GCA_028709185.1 Minisyncoccota bacterium
GGACGTGCTGTGCATCTACGACGACTTGAGTAAGCATGCGTGGGCCTACCGTCAGGTCTCGCTGCTGCTCCGCCGTCCGCCGGGACGCGAGGCGTACCCCGGTGATGTGTTCTACCTCCACTCCCGCCTGCTCGAGCGTGCCTGCTGCCTGGACGAGAAGCACGGCGGCGGTTCCCTCACGGCTCTGCCGATCATCGAGACGCAGGCCGGCGACATCTCGGCGTACATCCCGACCAACGTCATCTCCATCACCGACGGCCAGATCTACCTGGAGTCCGATCTCTTCTATAAGGGTATCCGCCCGGCGCTGAACATTGGTCTCTCCGTCTCGCGCGTGGGATCTGCCGCGCAGCGCAAATCCATGAAGAAAGTGGCGGGCCGCCTCCGCATCGACCTCGCGCAGTACCGCGAACTCGCGGTATTCGCCCAGTTTGGATCCGACCTCGATGCCGAGACCAAGAAACAGCTGGATCGCGGCGCGCGCTTGACCGAGCTCCTCAAGCAGGACCAGTACGTTCCGGTACCGGTTGCCGAGCAGGTTGCGGTGCTCTACGCCGGCGTGAACAGTCTGCTCGATGACGTGCCGGTGGACCAGATCCGCCGCTTCGAGCACGAGTTCGTCCAGTTCCTGCGCAACAAGCATCCGCAGGTGCTCAAGGATCTGACGGCGGAGGTCAAGAGCGAAACGGAAGAGACGCTCAAACGACTGCTCCAGACGTTTAAGTCCGAAGCAGGTTTTGTTTCTGTTTCCAAGTGAGAATTATGAATAAGGAATTAAGAATGAAGCGTAGGGAAACAATACATAATTCTTAATTCTTACTTCTTAATTCTTCCTCCCTTCTCTCGTTCCAGCCACCTACTCAACACATGGCAAGAAGCCTCCGCGATCTCCGGCGCAAGATGAAGGCCATCAAGGCCACCCACCAGGTCACCAAGGCCATGGAGCTCGTGGCGGCATCCAAGATGCGGCGTGCCGTGTCGAATGCGCAGAAGCTGCGGCGCTACGCGTTCCTCGCGTGGCAGGTGCTGCAGAAGCTTGCGGATGTGAATCCGGAATTGCATCCGTACCTGCAGAAGCGCGAGCCGAAGAAGATCCTTGCGGTCCTCTTCACGCCCGATCGCGGGATGTGCGGCAATCTGAATGCCCAGCTGCTGCGCACGACCACGCAGTACATCCAGGGCTTAAAGAAGCTCCCCACGTTTGAGTCCGTCGAATTCATCACTGTCGGACGCAAGGGTGCCCAATTTCTGCCCCGGTTGAATCAGAAGGTGGTTGCGGCCTTTCCGGCTTTCTCCAGCTATCCCACATTCAAAGATATCCTCCCGATCGCCCGCATGGCCACGGAGGGATTCCTCGCAGGCACGTATGATGCCGTGTCGCTCATCTACCCCGATTTCGTCTCGGCGCTCGTGCAGGAGTCGACAGTGAAGGTGCTCCTGCCCTTCTCGCAGACGGATCTCAAAGACATGCTCTTAAGCCTCCTCCCACGCAAGTATCGCAAGGAGACGCAGGAAGCGCTCCATGCCGAAGGGGTGGGGGAGTACGTGCTGGAGCCGTCGGCCGATGCGATCCTGCAGACCATTCTCCCGCAGCTCACCGAAATGCAGGTGTACGAGGCCATCCTCGAAGCCGGCGCCTCGGAGCACTCTGCGCGGATGGTGGCGATGCGCGCCGCCTCCGACAATGCCACGGAACTTCTGGGCGATCTGACGATCATCTACAACCAGACGCGTCAGGCCAAGATCACCTCTGAGCTGGCGGAACTGTCCGCGGCAAAGGCAGCGCTCAAATAGCGGTGCTGCTCACTTCGCAGCCGGAGCCGTGCGCGTCACAAAACGGATATCCATGCCCCTTGCCGTGAACTCTTTGGTCTGTTCCTGCAGGGCTTTCGTGATCTGTTCCGCCACTGCGGGGCGCATAGGATCGGAGAAGATGACGAAGGTGAATTGCTTCAGCGCTTCTCCGTACGCATGACTGCCCGAGGCGATTTTGAGCGCCAACAGGGCTTCCTCAATCGCGTGTGGCACATTGTCCGGGTCGGAGACGACGAACGCATTGATGCTCGGCAGTCTCTGCAGACGACCATCGGTGCAGTCGACCGCGGCGGCGATGGCGGTGTGGGGGCCTTTCACCATGGGGGCGTCCCCCGTATGGATGGCATTGATGCCCTTTGTCTTCAGTTGCTTCACGATGGAGTCGCGCTGGAACACGCGTGCGGATTCGTCCGGATCTTTGTCGTTGCCAAACTCGATCCCTGCCGCGCCGCAGGCGACGTGTGAGCTCACTTTCACGGTGATGGAAGAGAGCGGCCGTCCTTTCGCTTGGGCGGTCACATACGCCACGACGGCCTCCACTAGCTCATCGAGGTTCTTCCAGAGCACACCGGAGCCTGCCATGCGCAAGATGCGCTTCCCTGAAACCGTCTGCGCCTGCATCAGCATGCGTTCGTCGATGCAGACCAACTCGACCTCCGTGACGGGATCCGCGGAACAGTCGAAACATTCCTTCCACTCCTTCTCATGGGCATCGAGCCAGTTGTTCGTATTCTGGTTGAAGGGATCTGCGAGTTCTTTGTTGAGCAGAGGGGTCATGTCGGTGTGGTGTCCGTGCTCGGCATGAGCATGATCGTCGTGTTGCTGTGCGGTAGCCATATCGGGAATGAGGGAAGAAGTGAGTGCTGCAGTTCCGGTAATTGCATCTTTTAAGAATTCTCTGCGGGTTTCGCCACCATCATGAGAGTGATGATGAAATTCGGTGGAATCGGAGGCATGATGCTGTGTTTCGCTCATGGAGAAAAGAGGAGAATTTCGGGAGATCTTAGGGATTTAGTATCGATTTTCAAGGCTTTAGATGCCGAGAAGTCCTAACATTGAACAAAAAATTAGTTCAATAAGCAGGAGGCAGATTCTCGTGAAGCCCGGTTGCACGAGAGGCAAATGCGCCTACGCTGATCCTCCTGGTTTTTAACCGACAGGTTCGCGAAAGACCCCCGGTTACAGGGCCGGGTCTCGTTCTTTCGCTCATTGAGGAGGAGATTCGCCATGAAGAAGAGAAGGCCGCAGTACAGTTTGGCAGAAGGGTATGTCGAGACGCTCGTGTTCGTGTTCGGGACACAGATGGCGCGAACAACCGAGCCGATGAATTTGATGTGCGAGTGCCCGCCAAAAGATTTGGCCCCGCACCTGGGAG
>JAQVXM010000011.1 GCA_028709185.1 Minisyncoccota bacterium
AGAACGTTCGTTTAAAATAACTTTAACGGAAGGCAAAAAGCATCAAATTAGAAGAATGTGCGAAGCTCTTTTTTTGACCGTTCGAGATTTAAAGAGAGTGCGGATTATGAATGTTAAACTTGGAAATATTCCCTCCGGTTCTTTTCGCGAATTAAAAGGAAACGAACTTAAAACCTTTCTTTCTTCTTTGGGACTTTAATTTTTTTAATCTTCTTTTTTTTACGACTAAACGCGCTTGGTTTTATTTTAAATATTTTTCAATATTAATTTTGTGCTCTTCATAAGTTTTCGCGCAATGAACTTCTCCTTCATAATCATGAAGATAAAATAAGCATTCCGTTTTTTCCGGATTGAGCACGGCTAAAATAGCATCAAGTCCGGGATTGGAAATCGGATGGGGAGGAAGACCCTTATTTTTATAGGTATTAAAAGGAGAGGAAATATTTTTATCTTCAGAATTAATCGGTTTCCACCAATCTCCTTCGCTTAAATATTTTGTTGAATCGGCATTATAGTGAAAAGAATTATCGCGTATATATTGCAGAGTGCAGTCGGTTTCAAGACGCATATCTTTTAAGAGGCGATTCCAAAGAACTCCCGCGACGAGAGGCATATCGTTTTTACCAGCGGCTTCTCTTTGAACTATGGAGGCAAGTTTTATTGCTGTTGTCCATTTTATATCGGCTTTTGCGAATTTTTCGGCGTAAGGTTGGAATTCTTCGTTGAATTTATTTATAAATCTTTTGGCTATATCTTCAGGAGATTCATTTTTTGAAATTAGATAAGTGTCCGGAAAATAAACACCTTCTATGTAATCCGGATTTTGGGCGGTATATTTTGTAACCCAGTCGTTTTTTTCCTCATTATTCCAATCGAGTTTTTTCGCTAGAATTTCCGCTATTTGTTCTTTGCGAAGTCCTTCCGGAATAACTATCCATTCCATGTATGGTTTTTTTAGAGCTTCGGCTAATTGCCAAGCATTCTGACTTTTGGAAATTTTGTAACCGCCCGGAATAATTTCCGATACGCCTAAGGCGATTTTAAATCCCCATTCGCTCTTTATGAATCCGTTTTCTTTTAATTTTAAAATAATGTCGTTTTTTGTTTCACTTAAGGAAATAATAAATCTTTCCGATTCGGCATTTTTATCCGGCGCGCTAAAAAGAGAATTATAAAAAATAAAAATAGACAAGATAAAAATAAAAACCAATATTTCTAATCCCAAAATTATCTTATTTTTCATTTTCCTATTATATCCTTTTGTTTTATTTTTAAAAATATTTTTTAAGTAAAACGTATTTATGACGAAAAATAATTTTTTGGCTTATTTTAATTTTTTGAAACAAGCGTGAAAAAGTGAAAAGAAATTTTTTAAATAATAGTTTATAATTATTAAAAGATATCAGAGAAACAGTCGGATCTGGAAGTTATTATGAAGATGCCGGAGAGTGGAAATTTGAATTAAACCTTGAAGAAAAAAAGATGTGATCCGATTTGCGTCGCTGATGATTCAACTTTATAAAAGGTCATAATTATAATAAAGATATTAAACAAAAAATATGGGAAAAGAAAAAATTGTCGGGCAATGCGGTTCCTCGGGATTAATTTGGATTTCCGGGTGGCTTTTTACTGTTGGTTTCTTGGAATTGTCTTTTTGGAAAGGAGTTTTAGCTGTAATAATTTGGCCTTATTATTTAGGCGTAACGGTTAACGCTTTTTTATAGACGCTATAATTTTTAAAACCGCTTCGAATTTATTACGAAGCGGTTTTTATGCGCATTTTTTATTTCTATTGTTTATTTAGTAAAATAAAGTTTTATTTTTTTTACCAAACGAGGCAGAGAGAAAAATATTTTTTTGTTTTTATATTTATTTTCTGTTATTTTTTTTATTTCCGGCATAAGAGAAAGAGTGGCTTGATATCCGGCTTCAATGAGTTTATCGGTTTTATTAAAGTCGGAATAACCAAAATTCATAAGATTTGGTTCAATAATAATATCCGCTCCTTGTTCTTGTATTTTTAAATGATGGTGGTCTGAGGAGGTAATAGCGAGAGAATTTAAAAGGACATCAAAAACATTGCTGACTTTTCTTAAGGAATATTTTTTTAAATTAACTCCGATAATCATATCCGCGCCCATTTTTTTTAAAACTGATAAGGGAAGATTTTCCGACCAACCGCCGTCAATAAGTTTTTGTTCATTGATTATTATTGGAACATAAATACCTGGCAGGCAAGAACTGGCCATTAAAGCTTCTGCTAAATTTCCTTTTTGAAGAACAACTTTTTGTCCTTTTTCTATGTCGGTTGCGACTATAGCGAGAGGAATTTTTGCATCTTCTATTTTTACGTCGCCAAAAATTTCTTTTATAAGTTTTCCAAGCGGTTTATTGGAGGCCAGTCCAAGCTTGGAATAAGCAAAATTGGAAATATTTATCCAATTTATTTTTTTGGAAACATCAGTCATTTGTTCAAAAGAAAGACCAAAAGCGAAAGCGGCGGCAATAATAGAACCTGAACTTGTGCCGGCAATGTAATCTATCTTGATTTTATTTTCTTCAAGAGCTTTAAGAACTCCGATGTGAGAAATGCCAAGGGCGGATCCGCCTGAAAGAGCTAATCCGATTTTATCTTTAGCAAACATAATAAATTAATACAAAAAAACAAGAGAAAATTTTCAATTCTTTTTATTAAATCGGTTAGTTTTTAATTTTACTTTTGGCGAAAATGTTTAATGCGAGCATTTTCGGTTAAAAACTGTTTTCTTAAACGGATACTTTTTGGAGTAATTTCCAGATACTCGTCTTCGTTCATAATCCCCATACCTCTCTCTAAAGAAAGTTCCATGGGCGGCGTTAAACGAATGGCTTCATCGGAACCGGAAGCGCGCATATTGCTGAGCTCTTTTCCTTTTATCGGATTAACGGTCATATCATTGCCTTTTGAAACATTGCCGATAACCATGCCTTCGTAAACTTCCGTTCCGGCTTTAACATAAAGAACGCCTCTTTCTTGAAGATTATATAAAGAAAAACCGAGAGCTTTTCCTGTTGCCATGGAAACCATTGAACCAAGCTCGCTTTTTTCAATAACGCCGGCATAAGGTTTAAAACCGATAACCCGGGTGTAAAGAATGCCTTCGCCGCGCGTGTCGATTACAAATTCATTGCGATAACCCAAAAGAGCTCTGGTCGGAATTTCAAAAATCATGAAAGCGCGATTATTTTCATGTTTGATTTCAAGCATTTGACCTTTTCTTTTTCCAAGGCGTTCGATAATAACTCCGGCCATAATTTCAGGAACATTGATAGTTGCTTCTTCGAAAGGTTCTAATTTTATGCCGTTTTCTTCCTTGATAATGACATGAGGTTCGGAAATTTGCAGTTCATAACCTTCGCGACGCATATTTTCAAGTAGTATCGCAATATGCATTTCACCTCGTCCGTAAACTTTATAATGATCTCCTTCGGAAAAATCAACTCTTAATCCGACATTTACTTCTAATTCTTTTTCTAAACGTTCTTTTATTTGGCGGGTGGTAACAAATTTTCCTTCGCGACCGGCAAAAGGGGAGTCATTAACAAGAAAATTAAGGCAGATGGTTGGCTCATCAATAGATATGGCGGGAAGAGCTTTTTGATTTTCATTTTCGCAAATAGTTTCTCCGATAAAAATATCAGGAAGACCGGCTATCATGACAATATCGCCAGCTTCGGCTTCTTCCTCTTCTTTTCTGATTAATCCTTCAAAAGTAAAAAGTTTTGTTATTTTTCCCTGTCTGATTTCACCTTTTTCATTCTTAATGAAAACCGTCTGACCATTTTTTACTTTTCCTTCATAAATACGGCCAAGTCCTAATCGGCCAAGAAAATTATCATAAGCAAGATTAAAAGGCTGCATTAAAAGAGGTAAATTATTTTTCTCTATACCGGAAGCAATAGGCACTTCTTCAATAACAGTATCAAGAAGGGGAGAAAGATCGACAGATTTATCTTCCAGATTTTTTTTGGCAATTCCGTCACGGCCAACGGCATAAATAGTGGAAAAATTAAGTTGGTCATCATTTGCGCCGAGTTCCATAAAAAGCTCTAAAATCATTTCATGAACGGCGTCCGGACGGGCTGCGGATTTATCTATCTTATTAATAACAACAATAGGTTTTAATCCTAAATCAAGAGATTTTTTAAGAACAAAACGAGTTTGAGGCATTGGACCTTCTTGAGCGTCAACAACAAGAATAACGGAATCAATAGATCGGAGAACGCGTTCTACTTCTGAACCGAAATCAGCATGACCGGGAGTATCAACAATGTTGATTTTTGTTCCTTTATAATAAACGGAAGTGTTTTTGGAATAAATCGTAATACCGCGCTCTTTTTCGAGCGTGTTTGAATCCATACTGACGCCTGCTTCCGCCATACCGGTTTGACGCATTAAAGCGTCGGTAAGCGTGGTTTTGCCGTGGTCAACGTGGGCAATAATAGCAATATTTCTTATATCCATAGTAAGCTTGGGGTAAATAAAATCCGCTTTTCGGCGGATAAAAAATATCAACGCTTTTTATATTATAGAAGAAAATAGAAAAAAAGCAAGTCTAATAAATATTCTCGAATTTTTATCAGAAGATTTTTTTGTTATAATAAAAATAAGATAGTTTTTTAAAAATAACAAAAATTCTAGAATAATAATTTGATTTAAAAAAGATTTTTTATGGAAAAAGAATACGAATGCATTAAATGCGGGACCCCTCTTTTTAAAGGAGAAAATATAGGATTGGTGAAAATGGAATGTTCTCACTGCGGTCATTTGAATAAATTTTTAGATAAAGAGGAATTTGATGTTTTTCGATTGGCTTTTCTTTATGCTTCTGACCACATTATTATTACAGACAAAGATGCCGTGATTATTTATGCCAATCTTGCGATGGAAAAAATCACCGGTTTTTCCAAAGAAGAGGTTATCGGCAAAAAAGCTGGCAGCAAAGGTTTGTGGGGAGGATATATGCCGCCTGATTTTTATAAAAAAATGTGGCATATGATAAAAGAAGAAAAAAAAATATTCACAGGAGTTGTTCAAAATAGAAGAAAAAACGGAGAAATTTATGAAGCGGATGTTTCTATCGCGCCGGTTCTTGATGAAAACGGCGAAGTTAAATATTTTGTCGGTATTGAAAGGGATATCACTAAAGAAAAAGAAATAGAATTGGCAAAAAACGAATTTATATCTCTAGCTTCTCATCAACTTAGGACGCCGTTAACAGGAATCAGATGGGTGGTGGAAGAATTTTTAAAGAGAGAAAAAATGAGTGAAAGGGGAATGAAATATTTAAAGAATATTGAATTTTCTACTATCCAATTGAATAAGCTGGTTGATGATTTATTAAATGTCTCGAAAATTGAAGACGATAGAATAGACATAAATCCAAAGCTTATGGATGTGGTAGATTTTATTCAAAATTATCTTCTTGAGGCGACGCCTTTATTTGTTGGAAAAAAACTCAAGATTATTTTTGATAAGCATCCTTTAAAACTGGAAGTAAAAATGGACGAGAACGCTTTTAGAAATATCATTCAATCGTTAGTCTCTAACTCGGTGGAATACACAAGAGAAGGCGGAGAAGTAGAAATATCTTTAGAAGAAAATGAGAATAACTTTTTGGTTGATATTAGAGATACGGGAATTGGAATTCCTAAAGGAGAACAAAAAATTATTTTTAAAAAATTTTCGAGAGCCAGTAACGCTAAAAAAGAAAAAGCCGGAGGAACAGGATTGGGTTTATATATGGTAAAAAACATTATCGCCATGCTTAATGGTGAAATAAGATTTGAATCAGAGGAAAATAAGGGAACGACTTTTTATGTTAAACTTCCTAAAGAAGTGAAAAAGAAAAAGATGGCGACAGAAAAAGAAAATCTGCTATAATAAATAAAAGGTTTAAATTAAAAAAAACACATGGGAAAAATAAAAATAGTTTTAGCGGAAGATGATGAGATATTATCAAGCGTGATGATGGAGGAGCTTCAGGATGCCGGATTTGAAGTAAAGCGTGCGATTGATGGGGAGGAAGCGATTATAATGACGAAATCAGAAAAGCCGGATTTGCTTTTGCTCGATATAATAATGCCCAAAAAAGACGGATTTCAAGTGTTAAAAGAATTAAAATCTTTTCCGGAAACAGAAAGGATTCCGGTTATTATTATGACTATGCTTGGAAGTGATGATGATGTGAAAAAAGGATTAAAACTTGGCGCGGCAGATTATATAGTGAAAAGTCAGCACGCGGTGGCGGAAATGGTGGAAAAAATAAAAAATTTTTTTAGCCAGGAACAGCACCCGACAACTATAAAAAATTAAAAGAGTAGGATAAATAAAGAGCTGATTTTAGTTTTTTAACTTCGGAGAAAAAGTTAATGATTTTTGAAAGTAAAATAGGAAAGAAAAAAAATATAGCTAATGGCTTAGGGCTGGTTTTATTTTTTATTTTCATTTATTTTTTTGTCGCGCTTGATATGATGTTGGCGGCAACAACTTCGGCCACTAACGCCGGAACTGGCGCTGATGTGGCTGGTGTGGGAACTGTTACATGGTTAAACCCATCTCGCATTGTGGCAAATGATAATAGTTACGCGAGCGCGGCCGTTAATGGGGCAACTTCTCATTATCTGCAGGCTACAAATTACGGTTTTAACATTCCGGCTGGCGCAACTATTAGCGGAATACAAGTTACTATTGGACGATACGGTTCTACTGGTTTCGGATCCGATGTTCGGGACAGTACGGTGAGATTAATAAAAGCCGGCGCTGTTACCGGTAATAATAAGGCGGTAACTACAACAGATTGGACTGGAATAGAGACTGCGGTAGTTTATGGCGGTGCGGCTGATTTATGGGGAACTACTTGGACTCCGGCGGATATAAATGTTTCTAATTTTGGCGTTGCGTTATCCGTAAATAGCAACAACAATAGAACAGCCTTTGTTGATTATATGCAAATTACCGTGACTTATACTGTTCCGACTGTGTCTTCGGTTAATACTTCGCATGCGGACGGATCATTTACGGCTGGAGAGATTATCGATTTATCGGTAATTTATTCGGATACGGTTAATGTCGTCGGTTCTCCGGTTTTGGCGCTTAATTCCGGAGGAACTGCTAATTATCTAAGCGGTTCTGGCAGTAATACTCTAATTTTCAGATATTCAGTGTTGTCGGGGGAAAGTTCTTCTGATTTGACTTACACGAGCACTAATGCTTTAACGTTGCCGGGCGGGGCGACTATAAAAGACATAGTTGGAAATGACGTGACTAATACGCTTCCGGCGCCAACAATATTTTCTGGAGCGCATGCGATTATTATCGACACAACCGCGCCGTCTGCCACTTCCGACTTGGCTCTGTCGGGAGCGACAACTTCTTCCATTGACCTTGATTGGACTTCTTCCGGAGATGATGGAAATTCCGGAACAGCTTCAACTTATGATGTCCGCTATTCCACTTCGGCTATTACGGAACTGAATTGGAGTCTTGCCACCCAAGCAACCGGAGAACCAACCCCAAGTGTTGCCGGAACAAGCGAATCAATGACAGTCTCGGGATTAACTCAAGGAACAACTTATTATTTTGCCATTAAAACTTCCGACGAAGTTCCGAACGCTTCTTCTATTTCCAATGTGCCTAGTTTGGGAACGACAGAAGATGAACCGATGGCGCCGGATAATGTGACTCTTGGAAACTTATCCGAATCAAGTGGTGGGGTAAAACCGACAATAGCGGAATTTTTTGGATTGGCATATCCTGGAGCAACGATAGAAATTTTAAGAAAAGATAATTTGAATCCTGATTTCAGAAATGTGCCTTTCAAAAATTTGGAAGTTTTAGAAGACGGAACTTTCAAAGCTTCCCTGGTGGCGCTACTTCAGGGAGAATATTTTTTTGGATTAAGAGGAATTGATAAGAAAGGAAGAAAAACAGGAATAATGGCTTTTTCGGCTAATTTTGTGTCGATCAATGAATTAAAAGCGGAAGATTTATTTTTGCCGCCGACTATTTTTTTAAAAGAAAAAATCGTTTCAAGAGGGGGAGTTTTAAGACTGGAAGGATATGCGGCGCCTGAAAGTTTAGTGGAAATATTTGCTAATAAAGAAAAAAGGGGAGAGATAAAAGCTGACGCGACTGGAATATATTCCTATGATTTCAAAGAAAAATGGGAGGCGGGAAATTATGAAATAAAAACAAGACAAATAGACAAAAATAAAAGAGAGAGTCAATTTTCTTTAACGGAAATTTTCAGGGTTTCTTCTTTAGAAAATCCCAGGGCTGATTTTAATAATGATAATAAAATAAACTTAACGGATTGGAGCGTATTTTTATTCAGATGGGGATCTAAGGAAACGGCAAACAGAAAATTAATAGATTTGAACGAGGATGGTTTGATTAATATGAGTGATTTCAGTTTATTTTTAAGAGCTGTTGAAATTTAGTTCGCTTTTTGAAAAATAATATTTTAAAATTAAGAGAATGTTTTTTAAACAATGAAAAATAAAAACAAAATAGGATTTTTAATTTTGTTTTTTCTTTGTGTTTCGGCGACAAAAAGCGAGGCAGCGGTTTTGTATGCGGTTTCTAAAGAAAAAAATTTTGGAATTGGAAGTGAGTTTGAGGTGAGCGTAAAAATAAACAGCGGAGAAGAAGCTATCAACGCTTCGCAGGGAAAAATAAATTTTCCCGCCGATATTTTAGAAGTGGTAAGCGTTTCGAGTAAAGAATCAATCTTTAATTTTTGGCTGGAGGAACCTGGTTTTTCGAATGAAACGGGAATAGTGAGTTTTGCCGGCGGAACACCAAAAGGAACTTCCGGAAATACTCTGCAAGTTTTAGATATAAAATTCAAAGCCAAAGGAGCCGGAACTGCTAGTTTGGGTTTAAGCGAAGCGGTAGTAACTGCTAATGATGGAAAAGGAACAAATGTCTTATCGGAAGCGACCGGTTTGGATATAAATATAAGTACAAAAATTTCTAGTTCTCAAATTGTATCGGAACCGATAAAGGAACCGATAACTAATACCGCGCCTGAAGAACAAGTTCAAATAATTGAAAGAGTTGCCGAGAAGGCGAGTAAATTGCCAATAGCGCCTGAAGTTAGAGTGCCTTTCTATCCTGATTCTTCCAAATGGTATAACTATTTAACTTGGGATAGTAAATCGGGAAAAGCAAATGCTTTCTGGGATGTTCCTGATGATATAACGGCATTTGCTTTTCAAATTGATACCAATCCGAATAGCGATCCGAAAAATATTGAAAATCAACTTTATACCGGAAAAGCTTTTAGTATCTTTGAAGAAGGAATTTGGTACATTCATGTGAAATTTAAAAATAGTGTTGGTTGGGGACCGATAACTCATTATAAGATTTCGATAGACACGACAGCGCCGCTGCCTTTCGAAGTGGAAATAGACTCTTTAATCAGTCAAAATCCTACTCCTAAAATAGTTTTTGTTTCTCAAGATAGTTTATCTGGAATTTCAGGCGCTTTGATTGTTATAGATAAAGAAAATCCGATAGGAACCGAAGAAGGAGTTTTTGATTTGCCGATTCAATCGCCGGGAAAACATAGTTTATTGGTAAAAATTTTCGATAAAGCCGGTAATGGAGTGGAGGATAATTTGGAATATGAGATATTGCCGCTTCCGACTCCGACTTTGGAGTTTTCATCTTCTTCCGTAGAACAAGGACAAACGGTTTTTGCTTCCGGAAAATCAGAACCCGGTCTTTTGGTTAATTTAAAAATAAAAAGCGTAACCGGAGAGGAACTTTTTTTCGGTTCTACGAATAGCGACAGCGAGGGAGATTGGAAAGCTATTATAGATAAGAATTTGCCGGTCGGAAATTATTTTTTATCGGCAAAAGCGATAAATGAAAAAGGGGCTTCTAGTTTTGAATCGGAATTAAAGCCGTTAAGAGTTAGAGCAAAAGTTATATTGTCATTAGGATTGTTTGATTTAACTTGGTTGGATATTTTCATAATTATTATCTCTTTGATTTTATCCGGTATCGGTTTCACTTCCTGGTGGCTTATAAAGGAGGAAAAAAGACGGGGAGCTTATCTTTCGATAGCGGGAAGAGACGTGGAAAAATTGGCTAATTTAGTGGAAGAAGAAATAAATAAATTAGATCTGCTTGTAGAAAGAAAAAAAAGCGAACTTAACTTAGGAACTAAAAATGAAGTGAAAAACATTTTGGAAAAAGTGAAAAATAATGCTGAAAAAATGAAAAAATATATCAAGAAAGAACTGGAAGATGTTAATGATTAAAAAAGTTAAAAAGGTCGTATTTTTAAAATAATAAAAAATGTCAAAAAATAATTTAGGTTTGGCGGTCGGATTCTTTTTTGCTGTTATTCACGCAGTTTGGTCATTGGCGGTTCTTTTAATGCCGGTCAGTTTGGGAAAGCTTATTAATTGGATATTGGTTTTGCATCACATTGGTTTTCCGGAAATAACCATTTTATCTTTTTCTTTCATGAATGCTGTGATTTTGATTATAGTAACTCTTATTATTGGTTATATATTGGGATGGATACTGGGATGGATAATAGAAATAATTTCCGGAAAATAGAAAAGAAATATAAAAATCCCTCCGCCTTACGGAGGGATTTTTAATTAGAGAAAAAATAAAATAAAAATAAAAACAAGAATAATTCGGTAAACGCCGAAATAAACAAAAGAATGACGGCGGACATAATTAAGTAAGAATTTTATGCTTAAAGTTGCGGAAAAAAAAGAAACAATAAATCCAAAAAAAAGAAAAGAAAATTCGGAATAGGAAAAAGAAGCTGAAGTTTTGAAAAGATCAAAAAAAGTGGCGGCAAACATAGTTGGTACGGCTAAAAGAAAAGAAAATTCAACAATGGTTGTTCTTGGAATTTTTAAGGCAAGACCGCCGATAATGGTGGCGGCTGAACGGGAAATGCCGGGAATAATGGAAAAAGCCTGACAGAATCCTATAATCAGGCATTCTTTAAAGCTAATGTCTTTGATATCTTTTTCTTCTTTATTTTCTTTAAAAAATTTTTCGAAAAAGATAAGAAAAATTCCGCCTAAAGCGAGAGATAAAAGAACAATTTCTATATTGTTTAAAAGATAGTTTTTGACAATTTTATAAAAAAGAAAACCGATTATACCGGTTGGAAGAAAAGCGATAAAAAGCTTTTTTAAAACTTCTAAATCTAAAAACTTTTTAAAGAAAAGAACAACAACAGAAAGAATGGCGCCGCTTTGAATGGCTATTTCAAAAGTTTTAATAAATTCTGTTTCTGAAATTTTCAGAAAATTGGAAGTTAAAATAAGATGAGCGGTTGAAGAAATCGGCAGAAATTCAGTGAATCCTTCGACTAATCCGAGAATAAAAGCGGTAAAAAAATTAAGCATTATTTTATTTTAACAGGTTGCGTGATATTTTTAAAAGTATATAATAAAAAAATAAGTATAAATTTTTAAAAGAAACGGTTTTACTGTATAATTTTTTATCTAAAAAAATAAAAAATGCTTTGGATGACTTTTTTGATTGTTTTGGTTTTTACGATTATTTCATGGTTTTTATTTGTTGATTCGGAAAGTTTGGGCTGGAGAGTCCTTTTAACTATGTCGGCTTCCGGTTTGGCTTTTTGGATTATGATGACTGCAATCGCGGCTTGCGGTGTTTTGGGTTGCGTAGGAAACTGATTTTAATAACTTTATATTTAGTCTGATCGGCCTGAAAATTGGCCCTAATTTAAGTTTGACAATCTAGAAATAAAGATTATGATTGAGCTAGAATTTTTTATTGACAACTTGAACAAATAATTGAATAAAAAAGGAAAAAGACAATGAAAGAGAAAGCTAAGATGATTTTAACCGGACTGCTGGCGTTTTCTAAAAAGATTTTCAAGAAATCGGAAATATCTCCCATTGAGTTTTTTTTAAAAGATGTTCCGCTTAACGAGGAACGCGATTTTGAAAAAAGAGTATGGCAATTGCAATATAGGGCGAAAATTGTTTTAAACGAAATTGAAGCGATTTTCATAAAACTTCAAGGAATTATTCCTCTTTTGCCTTTTTATCGCCTCGAATTGGAAACAAATCTGATGCAGGGAGATTCTGTTTGGAAAGTGACGCAAAATATGTGCATTAAGTATCAGCTTAAAGTAAAAAAAAGACTAAAAAAGAAGCTCATAAAAATATTTTTCAAATTAAAAGAAGATGGAGTTTTAACTGTTAATCCTTTTACGAAAAAAAGCGGGGGAGACAGAAGTAGATTGTTCCCTTGGGAAAGACAATATGCCAAATTGCAGGGAGGTGATTAGATTGTATATTTTTCCGGAAGATGCATTCAGAATGCATCCTAGTCATTTTAAAGAGATTGCTCTTTCTTGCGTATATAAAAAAGAAATTGCAAAACGACAGGAGAAAGTGGGTGAAATTACGGAGATTTCTGGAAGTTCTCCGGCTGAAAATGAAAAAGAAAAAAAGCAGGAATTATTTCTTTGTCGAAAATCCCCGCTAAAAATAAAAAAGTGGCGGGGACCATCCTTGAAAAATCGCATCTTGTCTCAAAAATGTGGATTGGGTGTTCATATTGATATTTTGGCCTGATGCGCGTTCTTATAAAATTAACCGGCAACATTTTATTTTATCTCCGTGAAACTTTCACGGAGATTTTTTATAAAATTGACATTTTGTCTTGAATTATCTCAACATTAAAATTGTTGACATGAGAAAGGGGAGTTCTATACTTTAATTGGAAAAAGGCAACATAGCCGATGTTGCTTTGGAGTTTATTTTTATTAAAATTATTATGGAAAATATTTTTTATATTTTTAGGGCGATAAATTTGTTTTTTTCAAAGACGGCAAAGTCGGCCGCAAAAAACAAACCGCTTGCTATGGCTTTCGTGGCTTTACTCGCAAGCGGTTTTTTTATT
>JAQVXM010000082.1 GCA_028709185.1 Minisyncoccota bacterium
AGAATTTGTCAAGAGTGTGGATAACTTTGAAAGCTTCGGAAGAAAAAATATAATTTTAAAAAATATTTTTTTGTGGTAATTTTAGGGTATGGAAAATGTTTTATGGTGGGTTTTAGGAGGAGCTTTCATTGTCTTGGCTTTTCTATGGTGGAAATTATGGAAGAAGATAGGCGGAGCAGAAGAAGGAGGAAAAGGGCAAGGAGAAGCATTTTTAATGATGCAAGGGCAGTTGAAAGATATCAGCCGAATTTTGGATGAGCGGATGAAACAAACTTCGGAAGTGATTGAAGGGCAGTTTGGAAAAAGCGCTTCTATTATAAGAGATGTTACAGAGCGTCTAACCAAACTTGATGAGACAAACCGCCAAGTGGTGGGTTTTGCCGACCAACTGAAAAGTTTCGAAAATATTTTAAAAAATCCAAAACAGAGAGGAATTTTGGGAGAATATATGCTCGAAACGGTTTTAAAAAATATTTTGCCGCCGGCGGCTTATGAATTGCAATATAAATTTCAAGACGGAGAAATTGTAGATGCGGCGATTTTCACTAAAGAAGGAATCGTGCCGGTAGAATCAAAATTTTCTTTGGAAAATTATAACAAGAAAGTGGAAGAAAAAGATGAAACTATAAAAGAGGAATTAGAAAAGATATTCAAGACAGATTTAAAAAGAAGAATAGACGAAACTTCAAAATATATCCGGCCGAAAGAAAACACGACTGATTTTGCTTTTATGTTTATACCAGCGGAGGGGATTTATTATGATTTATTAGTGAATCAAGTGGGAGCGATAAAAGTAAATACGAGAGATTTGATCGAATATGCTTTTCGCGAGAGGCGGGTGATAATAGTTTCGCCGACAACTTTTTACGCTTATCTTCAAACAATTATGCAGGGGTTAAGAGCTTTAAAAATAGAAGAATCAGCAAAAGAAATAAGAAAGCGAGTGGAGGATTTAGGAAAACATCTTGGAGCGTACGAGAGTTATTTTAAAAAAGTGGGAAACAATTTATCAATGACGGTGAATAGTTATAATTCGGCTTATAAGGAACTCGGAAAAATAGACAAGGATGTTATTAAAATAAGCGGGAGCTCATCTGGGGTGGAAGTGGAAATGTTAGACAGGCCGAAAAGCGAGGAGGAATAGAAAAGTTAAAAGTTAAAAAGCTCATAAAGTTTATAAAGCAAATAATGGAAAATGTTTTAGAGGAAAGAAAAAGAGATGTGTTGCGAGATAAAAAATGGCTGAAATTTTTAAAGCAAGCCAAATGGTTTTGTCACATTCCTTTTGTGGAACTTGTTTTTGGCACAGGTTCAATGGCTGTCGGAAATATCAAAGAAGATTCCGATTTTGATGTTTTAATCAGAGCAAAAGAAGGACGGATTTTTACCACAAGATTTTTTTGTAAAATTTTGTTTGGAATTTTAGGATTAAGCCGCAAACCGTGGCATAAAAGAAGCGAACAAAAGGATAAAATCTGTCTGAGTCATTTTTTTACGAGAGAAATAAAAGATCCCGGATTGCCTTACGATGAAGAGCGGGCAGTTTTACATCTTTATCTGGTGCCGCTTTTCGGACCGAAAGAAGAAATGAAAAAATTTTTTGCCGGATTGGAAAAAGTGGAAAAAAGGAGAAGTTATGAAGAAGATTTAAGGCATTTTGCCGAAGGAGGAAGTTTTATAAAAAGATGGGGAGAAAAAATTCTGGAAGGAAAAATAGGCGATATAATCGAGAAAATTTTGAAGTGGCTGCAAATAAGAAAAATAGAAAAAAAGATGAAAGGAATTGAAATTTCTTCTACTGGCATTGCTAGATATACCGATCAAGAAATAAAGTTTCATTACTGATTGACTGGAAAATGAAATAAGTTTACAATAGGCGATGTATTTTTAGTATCTAAATTTTAGTCGTTTATAAAAATTAATTTTAAAAAAATGATAAAACCTCTTTTTAATAAGGTTCTAATAGCTCCAGAAAGCTTGGAAAAAAAAACCGAGTCTGGCATTGTGCTTCCTGATACAGCAAAAGAAAATAGTTTAATAAAAGGAAAAATTGTAGCAGTCGGTTCGGGAAGAATAAGCGAAAAAGGGGAATATATTCCTATGTCTGTTAAAGAAGGAGAAATAGTTCTTTTTAGAAAAGGATATTCGGCTGATGAAATTGAAATGGAAGGAAAGAAATATTATTTAGTAAGCGAAGACGAAATTTTGGGAATTTTATAATTAAGTAAAAAATAAAATATGGCAAAACAAATAATCTTTAGCGAAAAAGCAAGAGCGGCTTTGAAAGCCGGAGTGGATAAATTAGCAGATGCGGTAAAAACGACTTTGGGGCCGAAAGGAAAAGCGGTGGTGATTGATCGCGGATTTGGTTCTCCGGTTATTACTCATGACGGAGTGACGATTGCCAAAGAAATAGAGTTAGAAGACAAAGTGGAAAATATCGGGGCGTCTCTTGTAAAAGAAGTTTCTTCCAAAACAAACGATGTGGCGGGAGACGGCACGACAACGGCGACAGTTTTGGCGCAAGTTTTAATAAAAGAAGGATTGAAAAATATCGCTTCCGGAGTGGACTCGGTCGGCATGCATAAAGGAATGGAGAAAGCTTATAAAAAAGCTTTGGAGAGCTTGCTTAAAATTTCCAAACCGATAAAGGGAAAAGAAGAGATAGAGCAGGTAGCGACAATTTCAGCAAGAGACGAGGAAATTGGCAAGTTAATTGCGGAAGTGATTGATGAAGTTGGAAAGGATGGAGTGGTGACAGTGGAAGAATCGCAGACATTAGGGCTAACAAAAGAAACAGTGGAAGGATTGCAATTCAATCAAGGTTACGTTTCGCCTTATATGGTGACTAATCAGGAAAGAATGGAGTCTGTTCTGGAAAATCCTTACATTCTTGTAACGGATGAAAAAGTTTCTTCCATTAACGATCTTCTGCCGGTTTTGGAAAAAGTGGTGAAAAGTGGAAAAAAAGAACTTTTAATAATTGCTGATGATATTGAAGGAGAAGCGCTGGCGACTCTTATTCTTAATAAATTAAGGGGAACATTTAATGTGCTTGCGGTTAAAGCTCCCGGATATGGAG
>JAQVXM010000083.1 GCA_028709185.1 Minisyncoccota bacterium
ACAATTTTTTTGTCTGGAGGAATGTTCCTCATTCAGAAAGATTGTTTTTCAAAGTCGCTGCATTGAGAGATGGGAAAAAAGCGATTTGGACTTTCCTTGGTAGTATTCCGGAAGGATTATCGGAACCGACCAGAACTCCAATTCCGACAGTCACGAGTACTCCGACTAACACTCTCATTCCAACTCCAACCGCAACTCCGACTCCGACACTAACGAGTACTCCGGTTGCGACAGCGACACCGACGCCAAGTCCCACTATGCTTTTTTGGGATAATTTTCCTCCTTCTGTTAACAATTTCAAAAACGAAGATTATCTAAAATGGCTTCGGGCTGGCAATTTCTCAAACTCTCCCGTTTGGCTCGCGGAAAATTCGCAAGTCGAATGGATAAGAAATGAGGAATCAGACAGCGCTGATGGTTTTGCTGTTTTATCCGCCGATGGTTCACTGAAAAATATTCCAGCCTGCTTTTCCTATTTGTTCTTTTCTCTGAATACTTTTATAAATCGGCAGTCTTTTTTGGTTCTTGGGATTTACGCGGAGAGAAACGAAAAAAACAAAGTCTTGTTGCCCATGATAAAATATTTTTACTATGACGATAATGGTAACAAGATTGTAAAATGGGCCGCTTCTGCCGCTCTCCCTTCTTCTAAAAAAATGACTTTCAACGGACGATCTTTTTCCGGTCACTTTGTTTCTTTTCTCCTGGAAAATTTTTCCGGTGATAATTCTTTTTTTCTTTCTGATGAGATTTATATCTTTCTTCAGGGAGAGAATGGCTCTTCTCCTATGCTTCTAATTGATTACATCGGTCTTTTAACTGTTGATGAAATCAATATGGATGTTTGGAACGGAAACCGGGCTGCGGTTTTGGAACTTCTCAACGCTTCCATGTCTAAAACCGGATTCTCTTATTGTCTTCCTTCTCTTGAAAATTTGAAAAAAATTTCCGGAAAAGAAGAAATTATTATTTGGAATCCTGTTGAATATCCTTTAGAAGAATAACTGTTTATTTGTATTTTTTTTAAAACCTTCGGATAAAATCCGAAGGTTTTTTTTCTGAATTTTTTTTAATGTTGTATAATTAAAAAGATGGCGAGCTTTTATTTTTTTTTATTTTTAATTTCTTGTTCGTTTCTTATTTACGCGGGTAATCTCCTTGTTAAATCCCTTTCCCGCATTTCCGAATTTCTTGGTTGGAAAGAATTTACTGTTTCTTTCTTTTTGATGTCTCTTGCCACTGCTTCACCGGAACTTTTTATCGGAGGAAGTTCTGTTTTTCGTGGCGCCTCCGAACTTTCTCTTGGTAATATTATTGGTCAGAATATTATTCATTTCACCTTAGCCACTGCTATTTGTGTTTTTTTGCGTGGCGGATTTTCTATTCGTTCTAAAACCACCCGTCTTTCCGCCTGGTTCGCGGGTTTTATGGCTGTTCTTCCGCTTCTTTTAATTATTGATGGCAGTCTTTCTCGCGTTGATGGTTTTCTTCTTATTTTTTCTTTTTTTGCTTATATTTTTTGGCTTATGGAAAGAAAAGAACGTTTTGAAAAAAAATTCATTCGTTATTTTAACGGCAAAAAGAAACACTCGCTTTCTGAAAAGATTTCTATTTTTTTCAAAGATTTCGGCTCTTTTTTTATGGCAGCCGCCCTTCTTATTATTTCCTCGCAGGGTATTGTGTCTTCTTCTGTTTTTTTTGCCAATTTAATAAATATGCCGCTTGTCGTTATCGGCGCGCTTATAGTGGGGCTTGGCACTGCTCTTCCGGAAATTTATTTTTCTGCTCTTGCCGCTGAAAAAGGAAAAGGGGACTTGATGGCCGGAAATCTTTTTGGTTCCACTGTTATTTCCACTAGTTTGGTTTTGGGTTTAGTCGCGGTGATTTCTCCGATTTCCGGCATTGCCACGCCTTCTTATCTGACAAGTCGTCTCTTTCTTTTTGTTTCCGTCGCTCTTTTCATTTATTTTATGGCCACCGGCCGGAAAATTTCCATAAAAGAAGCTTCTGTTCTTCTTTTGGTTTATGTTGTTTATGTTCTTTCCGAAATATCCCTTGCCGGTTTTTCGGTTCTTTCTTGGTTTGTTGAAAAATTTTAATCTTAGATTTGTTTCCTCTTCCTTATTGACTTTTTATTTTTTTCCTTTTATATTTTTAAGAGCATAGCTTTTCAACCCCCACTTTTATCCGTTTCTATCCTGCGTTAAGGAGCGGATAAAAAACTTCGCGTTTCTCTTTCTTATCCGACAAAGAGAAACGCTTTTTTTTATCTTTCTCTTGTTTTATTAAATCAATTTTTTATAATTATTTTAGTATCGTCATGTCCGGTATTTCCTAACTTCGCGCCTCTTTAAAAGAGGTGCTTTTTTTATTGATTTTTCCCCCCGATTGTCTTATATTTCTTTTAGTATCTGGTTAAATAAAATTAATCAAGGAGAAAAATTATGAACAATAACAAAGAAAGAACTCTGGTTTTATTAAAGCCGGACTCTGTTAGAAGGGGAATCGCGGGTGAAATTATCAGCCGTTTTGAAAAATCCGGCCTGAAAATCGTCGGCCTGAAAATGATTTGGGTGGATGATGAACTTGTTAAAAAACACTATCCTTCCGACCGGGAAGAATTTCTTATCGGTATGGGCAAAAAAACTTTGGAAACTTACGCCAAATATGGCAAAGACCCAAATGAAGAGCTCGGTACTATGGATCCGAAGGAAATCGGACTTTTGGTTAATGGGTGGAATATAGAATTTATGTCTTCCGGTCCGGTTATTGCTGTTGTTTTGGAAGGATTTCACGCTATTGATAATGTTCGCCGTCTGGCTGGTTTTACTATTCCGTCCGCTGCCAATCCCGGCACGATCAGAGGAGATTATTCCGTTGACTCCAATGATGTCGCTAATGGCCTGAAGCGTTCCGTCAGAAACATCGTTCACGCTTCCGGAAACCCTGAAGAAGCCAAATATGAAATTGAACTTTGGTTTCGTGAAAATGAAATCTTTAGTTATAATCGTGCCGACGAATCTGTTATGT
>JAQVXM010000084.1 GCA_028709185.1 Minisyncoccota bacterium
TAAAATTGTTTTGTCGGTTACTGCTTTGGAAACATTGTCAATTTCCTGTTCCGAACCGCTATCGGTATAGTTTATTTCCAATCCGTTGATCAAAATTTTCTTATCTGTCATTTTTTCGTTTTAAAGCTTGATTATTTAATTTCGTAACAACCCTTAGCGATCTTTACGGGATATTTCTTTAAAGTTTAAATATTTATGCAAGGCTTCGGGAATTTTTACGCTGCCATCCGCTTGTTGGTGGTTTTCCAATAAAGACATCAAAACTCTGGGAGTGGCGATGCCGGTATTATTCAAAGAATATGCCAATTTTATTTCGCCGTCTTTGGTTCGATATTTGATATTTAACCGTCTGGTTTGAAAATCAAAAAAGTAAGACGACGAGTGGGTTTCGCGATATTTCTTTTGCGACGGCACCCAGCATTCAATATCATATTTTTTAACCTGGCCCAAACCCAAATCTCCGGTACAATTGGTTACCACATGATAAGGCAAGTCCAAGCCCTGTAAAATCTCTTCCGCGTTCTTAGTAATCTCTTCGTGTAGTCTTATGGATTCTTCTTTGTCGTTCCGACACAAAACCACTTGCTCTATTTTCATAAATTCATGAACTCTAAAAATTCCTTGCGTGTCTTTTCCATAACTTCCAACCTCTGTCCTAAAACAAGGAGAAAACCCGGCGTATTTTATGGGTAAGTTTTCTTCTTTTAAAATTTCATCCGCATGATAACTCATTACCGATACTTCCGAAGTTCCGGCCAAATACATCCCGTCCATAGTTCCATAAACTTCATCTTTGGCTTGCGGCAAATAACCGGTGCCGGTCATAGCGGCTTCGTTTACCAGCGAAGGTGCGCCCATGGGCGTAAACCCTTTTTTAACCAGTAAATCCAGAGCATAATTCCAAATTGCCATGCAAATTAAAATGGCTTCATTTTTTAAAAAATACCCACGGAAACCGACGACTTTCGCGCCTCGCTCAAAATCAACCAAATCCAAATCTTTAGCCAATTGCACATGGTCTTTAATGGGAAAATCAAAATCAGGTAACTTACCCCAAGTCCTGGTTTCCAAATTATCCGCGTCACATTTTCCTTCCGGTACGGATTCGTCCGGAATATTGGGTACCAGCAACATCAGACTTTGAAACTCTTCGTCTATTTTTTTAAATAATTGCGCTTCGTTATCCGAATTACGGTCCAATTCTTGCATTTGGGCGATGATATTTTTCCGTTGTTCATCGTCTGGAGCGCTTTGTATTTCTTTATTGGCCTGATTTTTCACTTTATTCAACTCTTCAATGGATTGCATCAAAGACCTCCTTTTTTGGTCAACCTCAAGTAAATGATCAACGCTAAAATCAATCATTTTCTTGCGAACCGCTTCTTTTACTTTGTCCGGATTTTCCCTGATAAATTTAATATCCAACATAGGCTGATTTATTGTGATTATTGCCTTATGATAACAATTTAGAGGTAAAAAATCAAATAACAATAAGAGTAGCTACTTCTTGACATATACTATTTTTAGTATATAATCATTTTTAGGAGATACAAATGGAGTGCCTTGATTCCTTTCCAAAAAGTAAAGAGCTCGTTTTGAGAAAAAATGTTGTAATTACGGGAGTATATTTGCTTTCCATATTTATGGGATTTTTTCTAATTGGCGGTCTGGCCGGTATACTTATGCCGGCAATCCCAATTTTGATTGCTTATTGCATCGCCCTCTTTGCACAAAACGAGTATCAAAGTATTGACTGCTTCACAAAAATCATGGGTATTGCCGCCATAATTAATATCGCAGCAATAACTCTAGCTTCAACCTCTATCCAGCTTTTTGGTTTCTCTCTCTTTGGTTCATTGATAGTTTTCGTCAGTATCTGGGTAGGCATGCTTGTCTTGCCCATTCTACTATTTCGAAGATAGAGCGCTAAACAAAAACCCTTAAGGAAATCCTTAAGGGTGTTTTTTTATTTAAAACTTATTCTTTATCGCGCATAATCGGAAACAAGATTACTTCACGCAAGGAACCGGAATCCGTAATCATGGAAATAATCCGATCAATACCCATGCCAAAACCGGCGGCCGGAGGCATGCCATATTCCAAGGCTTCAATAAAATCTTCATCGGCGCGTTGAGCTTCTTCAAAACCGCCCGAAAATAATTTTTCCTGACTCTTTAATCGTTCTCCCTGCTCCAAAGGATCATTTAATTCGGAAAAAGCATTAATTACTTCCGCGCCGGCCACCACCAACTGAAAACTGGCTAATTTGTCCTTAACCAAACCTTTGGCCAAAGGCTGGAATCCGTAGGGATGATGAATAACGAATGTCGGTTGAACTATTTTTGGACGGCAGAATTTTTTGTAAATTTCATCAGCGATATTGGGTTTGTCTGCGCCATCCGGAACCTCTATTCCCATTTCAATCGCTTTTTCACGCAAAGCGTTTTCGCTTAAATCTTCGTATTTTATTTTTGTGTATTTTTCAAGCAAGGCGAAAAATTCTATTCTTTCGTATTCTCCGCCAAAATCTATTTCCACTTCGTTATAAGTTATTTTAGTTTTTCCGATTACTTTATCCAAAATTTCTTGAAGCATTTCTTCGGTTACTTTCATCAGTTGCTTGTAATCCGCGTACGCCCAATAAAATTCAATCATGGTAAAATCGGGATTGTGAAATTTATCAACCCCTTCATTGCGAAAACATTTTCCAATCTCGTAGACCTTTTCAAATCCCCCCACCAGTAATCTTTTTAAATATAATTCCGGAGAGATTCGGAGAAAAACATCCAAATCCATCGCATTGATATGGGTTTTGAACGGCTTGGCTCTGGCGCCGCCATATTGCATCTGCAAAGTTGGTGTTTCCACTTCCAAAAATCCTTTTTGATTCAAAAAATTTCTTAATTCTTTGATAAAATTGGAACGAATGACAAATTTTTCTTTTGTTTCCGGAGAAAAAAGCAAATCCAAATATCTTTTTCTGAATCTTTCTTCCACGTCTTTCAAGCCATGCCATTTTTCGGGTAAAG
>JAQVXM010000012.1 GCA_028709185.1 Minisyncoccota bacterium
ATCCCGTAGCCATTGCCCCCATCAGCGCTATTCTAATAGGATTCGAAAGACCATAACCATTCAAAACTCTTCCCCAACGCAAAACAGCGGAAGGAACGGATGTCCATCCAGATGTTTTTTCCATTATCCCCTTTCCTATTTTTTCTCTTTTTTCCCGAGCTTCGTTTTCTTTTTTTTCAAAAGCTTCCGCAGTAGCTTGAAAATGACGATTTAAAAAATCATTAGAAACTTTAATATGAGAAAAAATGTTTTTTAAAATCCAATTGGAGTTTTCTTTAAAAAAGTAGCCGGCATTAGCCGCGCCTTCAAAAAGTGTTTTTCTTTGTTTTTCGGGAAGTTTTTTGAGAATTTCTTCCACTTCTTCCTTTATTTCTTCTTCACCCTCTTCAAGACTAATATTATCCAAAAGCGGTTCAATATCTTCAAGAGTTTCTTTGGTTTCTTTCAATTCTTCTTCGGTAAAAATATCTTTTAATTCAATGTTTTCTGTTTCCTCCCCTTCTTCTTTTTGTTCTTCAACAATATCTTTAAAAGTCAGATCTTTATCTTCTTTCTTTAAAACAGGTTTCGATTTTTCTTTTGATTTACTAAGATAACTAGCGGCATCTTCAGAGGAAGAAAAATAGTATTTTAAAGGATGCCAAACATCACCTTCATCAATAAATCCTTCTTTTTCCAAGTCCAAGATTTTTATTTGATGGGAATTGACTTTGTTATCTCTACTAATAATATAAAAAGCTTCTTTTCCTTCTTCAAAATTTTGTTCCAGCCCGAATTCATTAGAGATCGTGATTTCCTTCGGTTGTAGTTCTTCTTCGGAAGGTTTTTTTTCTAAAGGCGTTTTTAGTTTTTCTTCTTTTTCAGTTTCCCCAGTTTCTGTTTTTGTCGGTTCAGCTATAGGAGACTCTTCGGGAAGAGGAGCTGTTTCCTCTCCTGAATTTTCTTTCGGTAAAGTTTTTTCTTCCAAATCTTTAAAACTATTTTTTAGAGTGCCGGAAATTTGATTTCTTAATTCCTGGTCGCTCGGTTTTTTAATAATTTCCTGCGCATTAGAAAAGGTTTCTATTTCTGATTTTTCTTTAACTATTTCTTTGAGCTTAGCTTCAGCATCATCGCGAGAAGAGAAAAAATCTTCAAAATTCCAATCTTGAAAAGAGATATTAGAAAGGTCAGAGAATTTTTTTTCTTCACGATTAATATCGTTTATTTTTAGAGTTAAGATTTCGCTTTCATCATTTACTCCGTAAACTTCATCTCCTATTTTAAAAGTGTGTTCTTTTCCGGAAGCATCAATAGCGACAAAAGAATCATCTTTAATTTCTGAATCTTTTCCTTCTTCATTATTTTCCAGTTTCGGAAATTTTTCTGACATCAACTTAATTATACAAATTAAAAAGCCCTGATTAAAGGGCTTCTCTTACCATTTTTCCACCATAAGGAAAGGCGGAGAAGATTCTTTTTTAAGAAGTGATTGATAAATCTCTTCCGTAACAAAAGGCATAAAAGGATGGAGCATTTTTAAATTTTCCAAAAGAATAGATTCAATAAGAAAGAAAGCGGAATTTTTTAAAGCGGTGTCATTCCCTTTCAGACGAGATTTCATTTCTTCAATAACAACATCAGCAAAAGTATGCCAAAAATAAGCATAAGATTTTTCTCCAGCCAAATGAAATTCAAATTTTTCAAAATGAGCAGTAATTTCTTTTTTAAGAGAAGAAAGAGTTTCTAAGTGCTTCTTATCGCTTTCTGTAAGATTTTTTTCACCAGAAACAGAGTCGTAGTTTTCCGGTTTATTCATCATAGCAAAACGAGCAACATTCCAAATTTTAGTAGTAAAATTACGGTAAGCTTTAACCTTATCTTCAGAAAGTCGGGTGTCATTGCCAGCGCCAGTACCAATAATAAGAGAAAGACGAGTGGCATCAGCTCCATATTTTTCAATCATATCAAGAGGATCAATGCCATTTCCTAAAGATTTACTCATCTTTCTACCTTTAGCGTCGCGGACAAGACCGTGCAGATAAACTTTTTTAAAAGGAATTTCTCCCAAGAGACAAGTGGACATCAAAATCATGCGAGCCACCCAGAAAAAAAGAATATCATATCCAGTTTCAAGAACAGAGGTGGGATGAAAAGTCTTAAAGTCATTTGTTTCTTCCGGCCAACCAAGAGTGGAAAAAGTCCAAAGCCCGGAAGAAAACCAAGTATCCAGAGTGTCGGGGTCTTGCTCCCAATCTTTTTCTTTCGGATTTTCTCCAACTTTCATTTCTTTATCTTTATACCAAACAGGAATTCTGTGTCCGTACCAAATTTGGCGAGAAATGCACCAATCGCGAAGATTATCAATCCAGTGAAAATAAATTTTTTGAAAATGTTCAGGAATAATATTTATTTCACCAGACTCAACCACTGTTCGCATCAGCTTTTTTAAAGTAGTTTTTTCTCCGGATTTTATTCCCTTAATTTTAGAAACAGGCAAAACAAATTCCTTATTAACAGCGACAAACCATTGTCGCAGAATTTGTGGCTCAATAACTCCACCGCCACGAGAGTTAACAGCAATACGATGGGTATATTTTTCATCAACCTTAACCAAAAGACCTTTTTCTTTAAGCTTTTCGACAATAAGAGTTCTGGCTTTTTTAATATGAAGACCGGAGAAAGCGCCCGCAATCGGAAGAAGTTTTCCATCTAAATCTATAATTTGTTCCCTTTCAAGGTTGTGGCGTTCGGAAATGTCAAAATCGACAGCATCATGCCAAGGAGTGATAGTCATAACACCGGAGCCAAATTCCATATCAATCGCTTTATCTTTAATAACTGTCGCTATGATTGGACCATTAATCCATTCCACTTCCAGTTTTTCTCCATCTTTATAATTATCATAACGAGAATCATCCGGATGCATAACAACATATTTGTCGCCAAATTTGGTTTCAGGACGAGCAGTAGCAATGGTAAAAGGACCGTATTTTATATAATAAAAAGGAACAGTTTCTTCTTTCCATTCTATCTCATCATCGGAAACGGTGGTTTTCATTTTAGGATCCCAATTAACAATGCGTTCTCCCTGATAAATCAAACCAAGGTCATACATTTTTTTAAAGGCGGTCGTGACAGCAATGCTTCTTTTTTCATCTAAAGTAAAAGCTTCTCTTTCCCAATCAACGGAAGCGCCCATTTTTTTCATCTGATTAACTATCGTGTCATGGCTTTCCGAGGCAAATTTTTCAACACGCTTTAAAAATTCTTCGCGACCCAAATCAAAACGGGTTTTTTCTTCCGCTTCATAAATTATTTTTTCAACCTTGCTTTGGGTAGCGATGGCGGCATGGTCGGTTCCGGGAAGCCAGAGAGTTTTTTTGCCACACATTCTGTTATAACGAACCATAATATCTTCTAAGACAAGCATAGCGGCATGACCCATATGCAGAGTGCCTGTGACATTAGGCGGAGGAAGGGAAATAGAAAAAGGATCAGCGTCTTTTGAAATAAGGCCGTCTTTGACGCATGCATCAGGAGAAAAATAACCCGATTTTTCCCAAGCGGCATAAATTTCATTTTCTTTTTGATTATCAAAACGTTTATCAAGATTATTCGGCATTTGTTTTATTTTTATCTAAAAAATAAAGGAAAGCAAATTAAATTTCCATATTTCCATCAGCTTTCAATGGTTTCTTTTTTTTGCGTAAAAAATTAATGTAAGCGGCGGCGGAAATCATAGCGGCATTATCAGTGTTAAGCTTCAGACCAGGAGCAAAAAAATTCAGATCGTTTTTTTTGACTTCTTTTTTAAAAAAAGCACGGAGAGCGAGACTGGAAGCAACGCCGCCCGAAAGAAGAACGGATTTCGCTTTATAAGTTTTGGCGGCTCGAAGAGTCTTTTTAATCAAGACTTCAAAAGCGGCTGATTGAAAAGAAGCGCAAATATCGTTTTTATTTATTTTTTTATTATCTCTTAAATAATAAAGAACGGCAGTTTTAAGACCGGAAAAACTAAAATCAAAATCGCTTGAGTGAAGCATAGGAGAAGGAAAATCAATAATATTTTTTCCTTTTTTAGCCGCACGTTCAATTTCGGGACCGCCAGGATAAGGCAGTTTAAGCATGCGCGCCACTTTATCAAAAGCTTCACCAACAGCATCGTCGCGAGTAGAACCTAAAATTTTCCAAGTTTTAATATCTTTCATAAAAGAAAGAATAGTGTGTCCACCGGAAACAATTAAAGAAATGGCTGGAAATTTTGGCAATCCCACCGACGGATTTATCCAATTGCTATAAATATGACCTTCCAAGTGGTTAACGCCAAGAAGCGGTTTGCCATAAGCCTTGGAAATTTCTTTCGCAAAAGAAATCCCCTGCCAGAGAGCCGGTTCAAGCCCCGGGCCAACCGTGACTGCAATCAAATCTAACGAAGAAATATCTTTTTCGGAAATAACTTTTTTAAAAATCAAAGGGAGATTTTTTTGATGCTCACGTTTAGCCAAAGACGGAACAACACCGCCAAAAGGACGGTGAATTTTTATTTGGGAAGCAACAGCAGATTTCAGGATTTTAAAACGAGGCGAATTTAAACCGCCTTCCGCTTCAGTCAGAGCTATAGCGGTTTCGTCACAAGATGTTTCAATAGCTAAAATGCGCATAGCGTTAAAATACAATAAATTAAAGAAAAAGAAAACCGCAGAGAGGCGGTTTAGTGAAAAGATACAGGTTCAGAGACAGAAGATAATTCTTTAGAAAAAGAAATGAGATGAGTCTCAATTCCATCATTTAGAAGAACCTCTTCTATAAAAAATAAATTTTGTTCGCAGTAACCAAGAATAAGTCCGCATAAATCAATCTTTAAAATACATTCCCCATTTTCCATAACAGAAACAGAAAACTGAAAACAAGTTTTTTCTTCCAGGATTAAATCAGAAATAAAAGGGGAAAAATTTTGATAATCGCCTCCTTCGTGGGAAATAAAAAAAGGACCAAATACTTTCAAATCAGAAAGAGAAGAATAATCGCCCATAATTCTTGAAATTGATTCCTGAATGATAAAAACAAGAGAAAGCTGGTTTAAATCAAGCTCAAAATAAGGCTCGTGGCTAGACATGATAAAATCTCCTTTCTTTCAAATAGCTAAAAAAATTATGCCTCTTAACTTAAAAGAAAGTCAATTTAAAAATTTCTGTTCAATTTCCGGATTTTCCAATTGCAGATTAGAAATTATTTTTTCAGCGATAACGTTCGGTTCTTGATAGTCGTTAAAATTGTCCGGACGAGCTTCGTTAAAAAGATTAGTTTTCATACCAGGAGGATAAACAGAAATAACTTTTATAGTATTTGCTTCATAAGTTTCTACTTCCAGACGAAGCCCTTTAGTAAAACCATCAGCGGCAAATTTACTCGCAGCATAAGCAGCGGAATTCAGATGAATTTCAAGAGCGCTTACCGAAATTATATTTAAGATAACGCCAAAATTCTGTTCTTTCATTAAAGAAAGAGCGGCACGAGAACCATGCATCAAGCCAAAAACATTAACATCAAAAGTGGCGCGAACTTTTTTCATATCCAAATCATTGACTCCGCTATGCGGAAGCCAGATGCCGGCATTATTTATCCAGATATCTATCCTACCAAATTCCAATAAGATTTCAGAAGTCATTTTTTTTACTTCTTCTTCTTTAGAAACATCCGCAACAACAGAAAGATCAGCAATGCCGGATGGAATTTTTTTAAGATTTTCTTCGCTTTCCGAATTAACCACAACCTTAGCTCCAGTTTCTTTAAAAAGCTTAGCAAGCTCAAGACCAAGGCCGCTAGAAGAACCAGTAATAACCACAACTTTGTTTTTTAAATCCATAAGAAGATTTTAACAAGAGTGGAAGAGTGGAGCAAACGGCAAGATTTTTTAAAAATAATAAAATATATTAGAAAGGAGATAATTTAATGATATGATAGAGACACAGCACAATACACACAATATGGATTTGGAAATAAAATATAGTAAAATATTCGAATATAACAGAATAAAGAATACTCTATTAAAAATGGCGTGGTATTTTGAGTATGGTTATACTCCTTTTTTACCTAAAAATATATCTTTGAAAAGTTCGGAACAAGAAATTTTTGATACTATTTCTAATGAATATAATGAAGAGAAATACGCAAAAATCTCTTCTTCTATTAAGAAAATATATAATTCCAAGCGGATTGAACTTTGTTTTGCCATTCAAGAAGTTTTTCAAATAAAACTTCCTGAAAAAATTTTTATATATATAACAAAATACGGAATGGGTGGGTCGTATAATCCACCATCTATAGTCGTTTATAATTTGCACAATAAAAATGGCGAACAAATAATTTTTCACGAGATTATGCACCTAATAATTGAATCAGATGCTCAAAAATGGGGACTTCATCAATTTGAAAAAGAAAGAACAGTGGATCTAATTTTGCATTCTAAAAAATTCAGTTTTTTGAATTACACATTATGGCAAAAAGATTATCAAAAAACGGAACAATACATTGATGAACTTTTTCACCTTTATTTTTATCATTCGCCCGAAAAATATTTTCAAATGATCAAATCAAGACGCAAGTAAAAAAGAGGGGTTTTCATACCAGGAGGATAACAAGACAAGACTTTAACGCCGCTACTTTCATAAGTTTCCACTTCCAGACGAAGCCCTTTAGTAAAACCATCAGCGGCAAATTTACTCGCAGCATAAGCAGCGGAATTCAGATGAATTTCAAGAGCGCTTACCGAAATTATATTTAAGATAACGCCAAAATTCTGTTCTTTCATTAAAGAAAGAGCGGCACGAGAACCATGCATCAAGCCAAAAACATTAACATCAAAAGTGGCGCGGACTTTTTTCATATCCAAATCATTAAGAAGATTTTAACAAGAGTGGAAGAGTGAGGCGAACAGCAAGATTTTTTTAAAACGAGATATTATGATAAAAAAATGACTGAAGGCAATTTAATTTATATATTCGGTCTTCTTGAAAACAGCCAGGATTATTTTTTTAATAAACTCAAAAAATATGCCGAATTTATCGGATTTCATTGCGAAGGAATCGAATTATACGAATCATCCAATTTCGGCTCATATTCTTTAAATGAAGAAATTGAACGTATACGGCAAAAAGTAATTTCTCTCCAACCCGTAATAATCATCGGCCATAGTTTGGGAGGATATATCGCCCTTCAATTATCAAAAACGTATCCGCTTATATTACTTGATTCTTCTCTTGCGATTTCCGATATTATTTTATCCAATCTAAAACAAAATAATAAAACATATTAGTATCAAGATAAAAATTATTGTTTTAAGCTCACGGTAGAATTTATTAATTCATTACATATGACACCTTCCATTAAAACAATCGCGACTCATTCACTCTCTAAAAAGATTGACATATTCGGCGCTGGAAAAGGCGGGCATAAGATTGCCGAACAGTATCATAAATATCTTCCTAAATCACAATATTTTCTTTTGTTAGACGCCGATCATGAATTTTCCAAACAACAAGATCAAGAAAGTATTTTCGGTTTAATAAAAAAGCGGCTTGACGTTATTTACGACAAGCCGCTAAGAAGACGTTCACATAAAGTCTGAGTAATGGATAATCCGGTAAGTTGTTCTATCCAGGCCCAATGGCCTTGCAAATTACACTCAAGAAATACTGACCATTCTGATGGCGTGAAAATCATATCAATCATGCCGAATTCAAGACTCATGCATTTAACAAGAGAAACACATTTTTCTCTTATTTCTGAATCCAGAATAAATGGCTTATGAGGCGTATTTTCCAAGTCGTAGTTTCGCCAGTCAATCTTTGTTTTTTCACTCTCTTGCGAGTCGATCCGACAAATCAGAACTTGTGTACCAATAACATGAACACGCAATTCAATATGTAATAAATGCTAAGAAAAAAAGATATCTTACCAACATAGAAAAACTTTCATTTTCCCAATCCCCGCTTAGTATGCCGGCCGATAGACATAACAGCAAACAGGCCTTTCCTGTTCAATTCCTGTGCTCCCAGCAGGAATTGAACCTGCATCACAGCCTTCGGAGGGCCGTATTCTATCCGTTAAAATATGAGAGCGGAGATTACCGGCAGTCTTTAACATCCGGTTCGGTTTGAAAAATTATTTCTTTATCGGTTTTAGAGATAACAAAAAGAGAAAACGGCTGAGTTATTATTTCCGTAGTAAAACAACCGGAGCCGGGAGAGGATTCTTTTAACAAAGCTATCACTTTATCTTCCAAATCTTCAACTTTTTCAAGATGGAGATAAAAACCGCCAGTCGGTTTCATTTCTGAAACAACAGCCACAGCATAATTAACATCAAAATTTATTTCAGGAAGAGAAACGCTGGGGCGGCTAAAATTAATGTTTTTCCAGAATTCAGTAAGTTCGTCGCGATTTTTCATTATTTTTATTCCAGCCTCAACATCGCCGGAAGTAATCCCTTCTTCTAAAATTTGGTGGAAAAAAAGAGACGGATTTTCAGAAGAAATATTTTCCAATGATTCTTTTTCAGAATTAAAACCAAAGCGGAAAAACAAAAAAGCAAGAAGGAGAATAAAAAAAACGAAAAAAAGTTTTTTTGTTTTTTGCGAAAAAATGAGAAATTTAAATCCCATAATTTAATTATACAATGATTTTAATGGAATCAGGAATTTCTTTTCTTTGTAATTTTCTAAGTGGTGCTCCATTCTTAAAATAGTTCGAGCGCATTTCGCCGTCTACGGCGGCGAGCACTCCTCGCGAAAAATCCGAAAGGCGGCAGAGCCGCACCGCTGACAATTTCAAGTTTTTCTTTGGCGGCATTCAATCAAAGAATTCACAAAGCGAATACCTATTTATGAAAATTTCAATTCTAGAAAAAGTGAAAGCCCCAAGCAGATTGTTGGTCCGCAAGGGGCTCGGATGTAAACTCAGAAGCTCGCTATTTTTTTGCTAGACGACTCCGGCGGCGACGAGGAGTCCTTGAAAAGAATCCTCGTCAAGAAGATGATGCCCCACGCCTGCCAGATAGTTATGGTTTTAATCCCGAAGATTTCGGGCATCAACCAGTTCCAGAGTAAGTAGATAGGGAGGACGGCAACGATGCTCACGATGGCGACGAAGCCGATCGCGAGAATGCTGATGCCGATGCCGATTACCAACTTTTTCAACCAGTCCATTGCTTTTCTCCTTTGAAGATGCTGTTCTTTGTGGCACGTATACCACAAGGTCAAGGTTTTTTAAGAATTCCGATGACGCTACTAATATAGCATATATATGCGCTTTAAAGTCAAGCTTAACAGAAAAAGCTCATATTTTAGGGATTCTTCTAGATTTCTGTATTGGATTAAAAATTTTCTTTTCCCCGAATGCAAAACCGCTAATTAATTTTTGAGCCTAAAATACAATACGTTTTAACCGCCGAACGAAGCGAGGCGGCTGTCTCCAACTTGCAATTTCCTAAATGGTGCCCGGAGTGGGAGTCGAACCCACACCTCTTGCGAGACACGATTTTAAGTCGTGCGTGTATACCATTCCACCACCCGGGCTTTAATTTTTCCTGAATATGTTTAGGAAAAATTGAGGCCATGGCCGGAATTGAACCGGCGCATAAGGGTTTTGCAGACCCTTGCCTTACCACTTGGCTACATGGCCACAAGAAAATATTATTCGTTTAGAAGAATTTTTTCAACTTTAGCGGCTGATTCCAAACCACGATCAAGAACAAAAAATAATTGAGGAAAAGGTTTGATGTTTATTTTTTTTAAAAGTTTAACGGTTAATTCTTTCTCGCGAGATTTTAACTGTTTGATAACTTCATCGGTTTTTTCCGAAGGGAAAACACTTACACCAACTTTAGCGGAATCAAGATTATCGCTTATTTGAATTTCAGTGATGGTAGCAAGAGCGCCCGCAAAATCAAATTCGCGAGAAATCATTTTGGAAAGTTCCTGAAAGATCAAGCTGGAAATTCTTTCTTTACGAAAAGTTTTCATAGTTAAAAAATAAATTCATCTCCTTTTTCAACCGAAAAATCAGAAAGAAGTTCGAGAACCAAGCCGCATTCTTTATTCGAATCCACCTGATTAACGTCATGTTTATCACATTGCAGATTAACGATTTTAGCCCGACCGAGAGTTTCGCCGTTTCTTTTAACTTCCACTGTAACATTTTTTTTAAAAATTCCTTCTTCCACTCTGCCACCAACAGTTTCTTTACTGCCGGCGCGGCTAAAAGTAGCAAGAACAGAAAGACGGCTTAAGTGATTTTTAGAAGAATTAAAAGCAGAGATTTTTTCTTCAAGAGATTTAACAAGCTCATAGATTATTTTGGAAGAAATTATTTCAATATGAAAAGAACGGGCTAAATTTTCGGCGGCTTTATTAGTTTTAACATTAAAACCGATAATAATAGATTTTGGATTTAAAGCCTCCTTTACATCGCCATCAGTGATATCACCAACCTTCTTATCAATTATTTTAAAACTTAAATCTTCTTTAACAGGGAGAGCGGAAATTACTTGAAACAAAGCTTCGAGAGTACCGGAAGTGTCCGCTTTTAAAATAAGGTTGATTTTTTCACCTTCTTCCGAGGAAACAATTTTATTTTTAGAATCAGTCGCGAGATTTTTTGGAGGAACAGAAATTTCAAGAAGATCAGTGAATCCGGCCATAAATTTATCCCCTACTTTGGGAAGACTTTCAAAACCAACAATCAAAGCAGGGCTTGAGGGAACAAGAGAATTAACTTTTTCTCCTTTAAAATTCTCAAGGATTTTTATTTTTCCGAAAGAGCTTCCGGAAACAATATCCTGACCCGATTTTAAAGTGCCGTCTTTTAAAATAACAAAAACTTCATTGCCTCGATTCTTATCAAGTTTAGCTTCAATAACAAAACCTTCAGCGTTTTTTTCCGGATCATAGGAAAAATTTTCCATTTCAGCAACGAGCAGAACGAGATCAAGAAGTTCGCTTATACCCTCCCCTGTTTTGGCAGAAATCGCCTGCCAACTAATGTTGCCGCCAAAACCTTCAAGAAGGACTTCATTCACAAGAAGATCCTGTTTGGCTTTTTCAATATCAGCGTTATTTTTGTCTATTTTATTAATAGCCACAACAAAAGGAGTTTTAGACTCCTTTAAAATAGAAATAGATTCTTTGGTTTGAGGCTTAACACCATCATCAGCGGCTACGACAAGAATAGCAAAATCAGCCACATCGGCGCCGCGGGAACGCATATTAGTAAAAGCTTCATGCCCGGGAGTATCAATAAAAGTTATTTTTTTGCCGTTATGCTCAATTTCATAAGCTCCAACAGACTGAGTAATGCCTCCAGCTTCCCTTAAGGCAACACCAGTTTTTCTTATGTAATCAAGAAGAGAAGTCTTGCCATGATCAACATGACCCATAACAACAACAACCGGAGGACGAAGTTTTAAATTTTCTTTTTTGTCTTCAATAGTCACGAACGTGATAATACCAGAAAAGTTTTATTTAAGCAATTAAAAGATTGAATTTTAAAAAAAAGGGATTAAGATAAAAATAGATTTTTAAAATGAAATTGAAAGTTCGCTTAAGATAAAATATTCCGGCAGGAGAGTTTAAGAAAGAAGGATAAAAAAATGGAAAAAATAAAGAAAGTAAGGGTCAGAATCGAAGCAATGGGGTTTGAAGGAGAAAAAAAGGATGCTTTTAAAAACGGGTTGTTTTTAGAATTAAAGAAAAATCATCCCGAATTATTAAAAGAAAGCGATATTTCTATCTTTTTTATCGACGGATTATATATGTCTATAGAAGGGGCATTGAGACGATCGGTAAAAATCAGTTCAACAGACGCGGGAATGACTGCCACATACATAAAAAACGCGATAATAAGCATAGACCAAAACATGGAAGTTTATGAATGCGGGGTAAGATGCTGATTTGTTTATAGAACTTTTTTATTAAAATTTAAAAATTCCGGTGAAATTCGCCGGAGTTTTTTTGATTTTTGAAGTTCAGCGGGGTATATTATTGAATGATAATCGGAGAGGTGGCTGAGCGGTTGAAAGCAGCGCCCTGCTAAGGCGTTAGGGGGGCAACTCCCTCGAGGGTTCGAATCCCTCCCTCTCCGCCAGATGTCCAAGTTAGAACCGAAGTAAAATAAGGGTCAAAACCCACTACTATCTTTTTTTGAGTAATGTTGCTAAAATTAAGGTATGTGGAATTTTAATATGATTTTGGCATCATAATATGAAAACTTTTTTTGAGGCCAAGCAAAAATTTGATAAAGATTTTTCAACAAAAAATGAGCTGACCGCTTTTTTGCCTGTGAATTTGGAAGTTGGTAGAAAAATCAAAATTAAGGGAGTAAAAAATACTCCGAACGAGGAGTATTACAAATGGCAATTTTTTTACGGACTGATTCATTCCGGACTTTACCAAAAAGATTTTATCGGTTCAGAAGTATATTTTCCAAAAGGAAACAAAAATTCCGCCCCCATTAAATTTGATGGTGCAATTTTTGATGATGCCGAATGGTTTGAAACATATAAAAATTGGATTACAAAAAAAGACCAGAGATCAC
>JAQVXM010000085.1 GCA_028709185.1 Minisyncoccota bacterium
AAAACTTATTGCCCGTCTTGAAGCTCTCTTAAAAAGCCCTGCTGAAATTAGAAAAGTTATTAAAAACGAATTATTGGAAATTAAGGAAAAATTTGGCGATGAACGTCGCACTAAAGTTGTTTCATCCGGTGTGGAAGAATTTAGCGATGAAGATCTTATTCCTGAAGAAGAGGCTATAATCACTTTTTCCGCTTCTGGTTATATTAAACGTCTTCCGCCGGCATCATTTAAAAGTCAAAAAAGGGGAGGAAAAGGATTGATTGGTTCCGAGCTTGGCGAAGAAGATATGGTCAGTCAATTTCTGAACGCTTCTACTCACGACAACATTCTTTTCTTTACTGATAAAGGAAAAGTTTTTCAAACCAAAGTTTATGAAATTCCGGTAGCAAGCCGTGTTTCTAAAGGAAAAGCTATTGCTAATTTCCTTGAAATTCCTTCATCCGACCGAGTCAGTGCTATTGTTGCTTATTCTGATAAAGGCGACCTTTCTGGTAAATTCCTGGTTATGGCAACCTCGGGTGGTGTTATTAAAAAAACTCCTCTTGCTGATTTTAAAAATGTCAGAAGAAGTGGCATTATCGCTATTACTCTCAAAAAAGACGATGAGCTTAAGTGGGTTTCTCTTTCCTCGGGTAAGGATGAAATAATTATTTCATCTGTTAATGGTCAGGCTATTCGTTTTAAAGAAACAGATGTTCGTCCTATGGGTCGAGCTTCTTCTGGTGTTATTTCCATCAAACTTAAAAAAGGAGATAGAGCCAGTTCTATGGATATTATTACTCCGGAATCAAAAGACGGTCGTCTTCTTGCTGTTATGGAAAATGGTTATGGTAAACAAACCCCTCTGAAAGAATATAAGATTCAAAAGCGTGGTGGCTCTGGTATAAAAACCGCTAACGTTACTGCTAAAACCGGTAAAGTTATTGCCGCTCGTGTTATAACGAATGAAGAAGAACTTTTTGCTCTCTCTGCTCATGGGCAGATAATTAAAACAGAATTGAAAACCGTTCGTCTCGCCGGCCGCTCCACGCAAGGTGTTCGCATTATGAATGTTAAAGAAGGGGATAAAGTCGCCGGCATCGTCTGTCTCTAAGAAATGACTAATTAAAAATTACTAATTTCTAATCAATTTTATAATGACTAATAATATAAAATTTGATTTAGAAGAAAGAACTGCTAAATTTGGTGAGAATATAATAATCTTTTGTAAAAATATTCCGGAAAATTACATTTCTAAACCGGTTATTTCTCAGTTAATTAGATCATCTACTAGTATTGGTGCTAATTACTCCGAAGCTGATGATGCTGAATCAAAAAAAGATTTTATTCATAAAATCGGAATCTGTAAAAAAGAATCAAGAGAAACAAAACATTGGTTAAGAATGATTAATACTGTTTTTCCTGATAAGAGATTAGATATAAAAAACTTATGGCAAGAAGCTAAGGAGTTAAATTTAATCTTTAATGCTATAATTAATTCTAGTAAGAAAAATAAAACCTAATTCTTCAATTTTTAATTAGTCATTTATATTTTCTGTTTTTATCATTAGTAATTAGAAATTAGTCATTAGTCATTTTATATATATAGTATGTTTTCAAAATCACAGCTTGTTATTTTAGGAATAGGTTTTCTCGTTGTTTTTGTTTTTATTCTTGTCCTCTTGGGTGTTATTCCTGGGCTTCGTTCCGATATTGGAACAAAAGTTAATCTTGTTGTTTGGGGGGTTCGCGATTCTTCTGAAAATTTTGCTTCCGGCATAGAAGAATTTAAAACGCTTTATCCGACTGTTTCTATTTCTTACGAAAAAAAAGATCCGGCAACTTATGAAACCGATCTTTTAAACGCTCTTGCTCTCGGTGCTGGTCCCGATATTATTATGATTGAAAACACTTGGCTGCCTCGTTATATCAACAAACTTTCTCCGGCGCCAATCGAAACTATTGATATAAACTCTCTTCGCGAACTTTTTCCTCTTGTTGTGGAACAGGATTTTACTTCGAGCGGGAACATTTTTGCTCTCCCTCTTTTTGTGGATACTCTTTCTCTTTTTTATAATAAAGACCTTTTTGATGCTTCTAATATTATTTCTCCTCCGGAAAATTGGGATGATTTCAAGGATGCGGTTAATAAACTTAAAAAAGTTGATAATAAAGGAAACATTGAACGCGCTGGAGTTGCTCTTGGTGGTTCTTTAAAAAGCGTCAGTCGCGCTTCTGATATTGTTTATCTTTTAATGATGCAAAGCGGAGCAAAAATGGTTTCCAATGATTTTTCTCGCGCCACTTTTTCTAATAGTGTTGAAAATAAAAATCCCGGAACAAGCGCTCTTGAATTTTATACTTCTTTTGCTAACCCTAAGTCTTCCGCTTATTCTTGGAATGATTCTTTCGGAACGTCTCTCGATTCTTTTGCTGAAGGAAAAACCGCTATGATACTCGGTTATAGTTGGATGATGGAAGAAATAAAAAATCGCAATCCTTTTCTTAATTTTACTATTGCTAAAGTTCCGCAGCTTTCTTCTTCTGAAATACCTGTTAATTTTTCCGATTATCGCGGTTTTGCCGTTCTTAAACAATCTTTGAATAAAACCGAAGCTTGGAATTTTATTTCTTTCATCACTGGCACGGAATCTGCCGCTCGTTCTTTTTATCTCTCCACTAATCATCCGCCGGCTTTGCGCTCCCTTCTTCCGGAGTGTCAAAATTCTGAAACTGTTTCCGCTTTTTGTCGCCAAACCCTTTCCGCCCGTTCTTGGCCTCAAGTTGATAAGCCAAAAATCGATGCTATTTTTTCTGATGCCATTAAAGATATTTTAAGCGGACAGCTTTCTGTTATTGAATCTGTTAAAAAAGCGGAAGATCAAGTTTCTCTTCTCATTTCTGAGTCAAAAAAATAAAATTACATATTAATTATTTATGTCCTATTTTTTAAAACTTTTTCTTTTTTCCTTTTCTTTTATTTTTTTAATTTCTGCCCTTCCCGCTCAAGCCGCTCTTCTCTCTTGTCAAAATAACTGC
>JAQVXM010000086.1 GCA_028709185.1 Minisyncoccota bacterium
CTAGGAATAGATACGGAAAAAAATTTCGAGCCGCAATACGTGATTCCAACTAAAGCACGCAAGCAAGTAAACAAGTTAAAAAAAGAAGCGGCAAAAGCAGAGGAAGTGATTCTTGCCACTGACGAGGACCGCGAAGGAGAAGCAATCGCCTATCATCTCGCGGAAGTTTTAGATTTGAAAAAAAAGGAAAGCGAAGGAAAAGTAAAAAGAATAGCTTTCCACGAAATAACAGAAGAAGCTATAGCGGAAGCTTTAAAAAATCCAAGAGAAATAAACTATCATTTAGTAAACGCGCAACAGGCAAGAAGAATTTTAGACCGAATAGTCGGATATAAACTTTCACCTTTTTTATGGAAAAAAGTCATGAGAGGACTTTCGGCCGGCAGAGTGCAATCAGTAGCGGTGCGATTAATCGCCGAAAGAGAAAAGGAAATAAGAAATTTCAAGCCGGAAGAATATTATACTATTTCCGGACTTTTCACTTTTACCGGACGAGAGCCGATTCTTTTTAATCTTTATAAAATAGGAAATGACGCGATTGAGAAACCGGGTATAAAAGGAAAAGAAAGAGCCGAAGAAATAGTGGCGGATTTAAAGGAAGCCAAACACAAAGTTTTTAAGATAACCAAAAAAGAAGTTAAAAGAAATCCCCTGCCACCGTTTATCACAAGCACCCTACAGCAGGAAGGAGTAAGACGTTTGGGATTTTCTTCCAAAAAAACAATGATGCTTGCCCAAAGACTTTATGAAAACGGATTAATAACTTACATGAGAACAGATTCGTTGAATATTTCCAAAGAAGCGCTCGCTATGGCGGGAAAATTAATAAAAGAAAAATACGGGGAAAAATACAGTTTGCCGAAACCAAGAATATTTACCGGAAAATCCAAATTAGCTCAAGAAGCACATGAAGCTATAAGACCAGCAAAACCAAAAATACTGCCGGAAGACATAAGCGCGGATAAAGACGAAAAAAAACTTTACGATTTAATATGGAAAAGATTCATTTCAAGCCAAATGACACAGGCCGTGATGTCGGCAACCACAATAGAGTTGATGTCGGAAAAGGAAAAAAGAAAATATATTTTTAGAGCCAACGGAAATATAATGGTTTTTGACGGATTTTTAAAAGTCTGGCCAGCCAGCGTGAAAGAAGAAATACTGCCAGAAATAAAAGAAAAAGAAATACCAGAAAAAGCGGAAATAAAGGAAGAACAGCATTTTACCGAACCGCCAGCAAGATATAATGAAGCCAGTTTAATAAAAACAATGGAAGAAAACGGTATCGGACGACCATCCACTTATGCTTCCATAATTTCCGTAATTCAATTGAGAAATTACGTAAAAAAGAACGAACAAAAAAGATTTGAACCAACGGAAATCGGCGAAAAAATCAATGATCTTTTAATGGAACACTTTCCAAAAATAGTAGACATCGGATTTACAGCCGATATTGAAGAAGAATTGGATGAGATAGCTCTTGGAGTTTCCAAATGGCAAGAAGTAGTGAAAGAATTTTACGATCCGTTTGAAAAAAGACTTTTAGAAAAATATGAGGAAGTAGAGAAGAAAGACATAATGCCGGAAGAAAAGACCGATGAAAAATGCGAGAAGTGCGGAAAAGCAATGGTTATAAAAATAGGAAGATTCGGAAAATTTATGGCTTGCTCCGGATTTCCGGAATGTAAAAATACCAAAAAAGTAGAAGGAGGAGGAGCAATTGTCGGAAGATTCGAGCCGCAGAAAACAGGACTTCCTTGTCCTGATTGCAAAATCGGAGAAATTGTTTCGAGAAGAGTTTCAAAAGGCAGAGCGCGAGGAAAAATTTTTTGGGGATGCTCCAGATATCCGGACTGCAAATATGCCAGCTGGGAAAATCCAACACAAGAAAAAAACAAATAAAAAGTTTCGGGAATAATTCCAGACATAAATAAAATAAAAAGCCCCAGAGGGGGCAAAAAATAAGTCATAAAAAGAGAAATTATAAAAATCTCTCTCGTTCAACCAGTTGCAGAATTTCTTCTTTATTATTTTTCAGAAAAAAATCAGGGAGCAACTGGGAATAGCCGGAATCAACATAACCCATACAAGAACAAGTCGGACAATCGCGTTCAACAAGGCTGTTGTTATTTTTGACAAATCCTTTTCCTTTACAGTTGGGACAAACCTGATGAGTAACAAAACGAAACATATTATTCATCACACACCTCCTGTTTTAAAGTTCTAAAATAAGAGTAGAAGATGAGAGAAAAAAAGTAAAGAAAATTATTTTTAAAAAATAAAAGGGCTATTCATAATATTATGAATAGCCCAAAAGTCTAATAATTTTTAACCACATAATAATTGGAATTCAAGAGATCAACAATCCTAAAAATAAAGGATCAATTACTGCGGGAGAAAGCCGGATACAGAGCCGAAGAAGTCGAACGGGCGGTCAACGAAGAACGTGAAGAACTTGACCTTGCTGACGTGGAAGTAGAAGTAGGGAGATCTGGAGAAGTCGCCATCGGCCTCATGGGAAAACTCGTCGCCGGAACAATCCATGTCTAGCTCTTCCCAACGGACGAGCCGTTCGGGATGAGTGAGAACGATGGAACCGACTGCGAGGCTTCCGAGACCGAACTCGTTTCCGAGGAAGACCTCGCGAGCCCGACGAACCGAGCGACCGCGATGACGAAGCCCTAGCTGGGCCGCGACGATCAGGATGCCTGCCTGTCCGGTAGGCAGGTCGCTCGCTTCTTGCGTTTCGGCTACAGACGCGAGCGCGTGCGCCGTGCGAGCTGAAATTCGCAGGTGCGCCGGTGTAATCTGACCCTCACGGTAGTTGTGAAACGACCGGGAGTCGGCGATCTTGGCGTGAACGAGCTCTACCGCCTGGCAGTACTTCTCGGCCGGGTCGGTCACTTCGGGGAAGTGCTTCGCCGCCAGTGCGTCCACCGAGGGAATTGCGAACCATCCTTCGGCGCCGTCGGGCAACTGTGGT
>JAQVXM010000087.1 GCA_028709185.1 Minisyncoccota bacterium
TCACACAACAGAAACAAAAAATATGAACAAACAAAAGAAAGTCACATTCCGCAACCCCTGGTCATGGATCCCCACCCTCTATTTTGCGGAGGGACTGCCCTATGTGGCCGTGATGACCGTCTCGGTAATCATGTACAAACGTTTTGGCCTCTCCAACACGGAAATTGCTCTCTACACAAGCTGGTTATACCTTCCCTGGGTAATCAAACCCTTCTGGAGCCCGTTTGTGGATATCCTGAAAACCAAACGATGGTGGATCGTCACGATGCAATTGCTGATTGGTGCCGGCCTGGCAGGCGTAGCATTTACCCTGCCCACACCATTCTACCTGCAGGCATCACTGGCTTTCTTCTGGCTGATGGCCTTCAGCTCGGCCACACACGACATTGCCGCTGACGGATTTTATATGCTGGCGCTCGACGATTCACAACAATCCTTTTTCGTGGGGATCCGCAGTACCTTCTACCGTCTGGCTTCAATCACCGGACAGGGACTGTTGATCATCCTGGCAGGATTTCTGGAAAAATCGACCGGCAGAATCCCCTTTGCCTGGAGCATCACCTTCTTTATTCTCGCCGGTCTTTTCCTGCTCTTTTTTGTGTATCATCGCTTTGTACTTCCCTACCCGGCCGCAGATAGCGGCAAAACAGCGCACACGTTCAAAGATGTAATGGCTGAATTTGGTAATACCTTCAAATCTTTTTTCACGAAAAAAGGGATCGGACTGGCCATTGCCTTTATGTTACTCTACAGGCTTTCGGAATCCATGCTGATTAAACTTGCTTCGCCGTTTCTGCTCGACAGCCGCGAGGTGGGGGGGCTGGGGCTGAGCACATCGGAGGTGGGTATTACCTACGGTACAGTGGGTGTGATCTCGCTCACCCTGGGGGGCATCATCGGCGGCATCGTCGCATCGCGAAATGGACTCAAAAAATGGCTCTGGCCTATGGCCCTGACCATCACCCTGCCCCATGCAGCTTACCTGCTGCTGGCATTTTATCAACCCGAAAGCTTTCTTTGGGTAAATGCAGCCGTGGCTACTGAACAATTTGGATATGGATTTGGATTTACAGCGTATATGTTGTATCTGATTTACTTCTCACAGGGTGAACACAAAACAGCCCATTATTCCATCTGTACAGGGTTCATGGCCCTGGGGATGATGCTCCCCGGAATGGCTGCCGGATGGATACAGGAGCAGCTGGGTTACCAGCATTTCTTTGTCTTTATTATGCTGGCTGCCATCCCCACCCTATTGCTGATCCCTTTCATGAAGATAGATCCCGACTTTGGCAGATCGAAAAAAGAGGCCGATCGGTAAAAATAATTTCAAAACGCAAGCTCATGCCTACAAACAAATCATACAGAAAGTCACGATTTATCGGCTTGCTGATCATATCGGGACTGTTCTTCTGTACGAAAGCTTCAGCCCAAAATATACGCATCCGCACCGGCATAGAAGTACTGAAAGAATCCGGATTCCGTATACTGCAGGGCAAAAGGGTCGGACTGATCACCAACCCTACCGGGGTGGACAACCACCTCAGATCGACCATCGACATCCTGCACGAAGCACCCGGCGTAACGCTGGTGGCACTTTACGGACCTGAACATGGCGTGCGCGGTGATGTGTATGCCGGTGATAAAATTGATTCTTTCACCGATCCCAATACGGGCGTGCCTGTCTACTCTCTCTACGGGGCAACCCGCAAACCCACACCGGAAATGCTGAAAGGTGTGGATCTGCTGGTATACGACATCCAGGATATCGGCTGCAGATCCTACACTTACATCTCCACGATGTATCTGGCCATGCAGGCTGCAGCAGAAAACAACATAGAGTTCGTGGTACTGGACCGGCCCAACCCGCTGGGCGGACTCAAGGTGGAGGGCAACCTGGTGGAGGAAGGATTCTTTTCGTTCGTCAGCCAGCTTAAGATTCCCTATCTCTATGGTCTTACCTGTGGTGAGCTGGCAGAGATGATCAACGGTGAACGGATGAATCCGAAACCCTGTAAGCTGACGGTGGTAAAAATGAAAAAATGGCGTCGGAAAATGAATTTCGAAGATACCGGTCTGCCTTGGGTGCCCACATCACCCCATATTCCCTATGCTCATTCAGCTTATTTTTATCCGGTGTCGGGGATCCTGGGTGAACTGGGATACATCTCCATCGGCGTGGGGTATACACTTCCATTTGAAATGTTCGCCGCAGAATGGATCAACGCCGAGGAATTTGCTGAAGCACTGAATGCAAAAAGGATCCCCGGAATCAACTTCCGTCCTATTCATCTGAAACCTTACTATTCGGTAGGACAGGGAAAGAACTTCCAGGGAGTGCAGATATACCTGACCGACTTTTCCAAAGCCCGGCTGTCGGATATCCAGTTTCATGTGATGGAAGTGGCTGCGGCACTTTATCCCGGTTACAAGGTATTCGATCATGCGCCCGAAAATCGTTTCGACATGTTCGACAAAGTCAGCGGGAGTGATTCTATCAGACTTGCGTTTTCCAAAAATCACCGGTTTGATGACATCAAAAGTTACTGGACCAAAGATGAAAAAGCATTCAGAAAATTGTCGAAGAAATATTATCTTTACCGCTGAATTGAAACGCGTCACCGCCATCGTTGGAGACAATGAATTACAACCTCACACAATTCCAGCATAAAATATGAATACGCTTACCACTACATCCCCAAGCAGCCGGCTTCTGTCGCTCGATATCCTCAGGGGTATCACCATTGCCGGCATGATCATGGTCAACAATCCCGGTTCATGGGAGTATGCCTATGCTCCGCTGAAACACGCACACTGGCACGGCCTGACACCCACCGACCTGGTATTCCCCTTCTTCATGTTCATCATGGGGGTCTCCACCTTCATGTCGCTGCGCAAATTCAACTTCGCACCTACCAGAGCCGCTGTCTGGAAAGTGGTACGCCGTACCCTGCTTATATTTGTGATCGG
>JAQVXM010000088.1 GCA_028709185.1 Minisyncoccota bacterium
CGAGTGTTTCCACATCTTCTGCCAGCTGCACGTTCAACAAGGTTTGATTGGTGATCCTGAACTCCTGTTCCAGATAACCGCTATAGGAGATACGCAACATCGATCCCTGCGGGAGGGATATACTATAGCGGCCATCCATGTTGGTTACAGTCCCGATGGTTGTTCCAGGAACTACAATGTTGGCACCGATAATGGGTTCACCATTCTGATCGGTAACCGTGCCGGTCAGATGCACCTCCTGAGGGGGGGTTTGTCCTGTTTCATCTTTCACAGCCGTCGGCTGATCGAAAATATAAATCTTGTTATCTCTGATCTCATACCCAATGTGACGGGGTGTCAGCAGTTGGTTCAATACCTGCTCCAATTCTCCATCCGTTATCCGGATGGTCACGGCTTCACTCAAATCCACGGCCTCCTTGCTGAAGGCGAGGGTGTGACTGGTCTGTTCGGTAATACTCTCCAAAACAGTTCTCAAACTTTTCTGGCTGAAATTCAGGTTTACTTTTTGTGCTGAGCCTATTGTGATGCTGAGCACAAAAAGCATCACCAGCATTGCCAGGCCTCTTTTTGTTGGAATTCTTCCCATGGTTTTGTTTTTCGTATTAATTATTAAACATATAAAAAATTGGTTCTCTTGCTTCTAAAAGGGCGAATAATTAACAATTACCAAGCCTTCTTTTCGATTGTTATAATTTTAGACACGAAAAGTCATGAAAAGGATGAGTGGTATTAAAATAATTAACAAAAAAACCGATAGATCAAATTTCAGGTGGCTTAAGCGTGTTTCCCGAAGTTTTTATTTTGCTTCCTCCGCATAGAACTTCTTCACATTCACTTTTCTCGTTTTCACCTCTATTGCAAAAGGCTCCAGTTCGTTCATTTTGCCGGTTTCCATCCTGAAGTTTTGTATCGGCTCTTTACACTCGGTGTACTCCACCAGTGTCCTTTTATCGAGGACGATGGTATATTCACCCACGGGGAGGAAAGTGACAAACCGGCCTTTGGCATCAGTCACAACGGTTTGGTGAAACTTCCCGTCTTTGCCGCTGATCGCAAAGCGGAATCCCTCGAGGCGTTGGACAATCTCAACGCTGTTCTCTCCAGTGAGATAACTTATGCTCCCATGCAACCTCCCGCTCTGTCGAAGTGGTAGATTTACTGCTGTTTTAAAAAGACTAACTTCAATCTCTCGTGGCTCAAATGACCACGGTCCGGCCTGTACCTGTCTGAGGGGGTATTTCCCAAAGGGGACGGAGGTGTAACGTACCTCACCGTTACTGCCGGAAATAAATACTTTCCGGTCAATTTCGATCAGATAACCTTCCGCTGGAGTATCGCCCTTATCGTAGCGACTGTTGCCATTGTGGTCGTAATAAACTTTCGCTATCAGCGAGCTCTTCTTCCCTGCCATCGGTTCTCCTCTTCTAAACTGATAACGTACGCTTGCCTCCAGATTAAGGATATCCCTGTTCTGCATAAAGGGGTACTTGTACCAATAACCGTTAAGAGATAAGGAAACATTGTGCCGGGTAAAATATTGTGCACTGATATTGACAGAAGGTACATTGCCCTGATAGACATCTCGTGTAAAGCCGAATCCGGAAGTGAAATGAAAACTTTTTGAGAAGCGATGATTCACTGATGCCGATACGGTGAATCTTGCAAACTCCCTGTCTTGCTGTTGCGCCATTACCTGTTCATAGAGATAGTAGGCCCCCTGTTGCCAGGTGACCCCAGTTGTGAACCATCGGTATGCATAGCTCAATGAAACCTTTCCCTGTCTCTCACGACTTTCAGCGACCGGGTCGCGATAGAAACCTCCCTCCAGGCTTCCAAAGAGAGAATGGGTACTGGTGGGACTTTGCCAACGCCATTGCCATCCCATGCGGTGCGCAGCCATCGTCAGATTTTGCTCTACCCCTTCTTCTCCTATATACCTGAAATAGGAAGGTGAGCTTTCTCGCTGATAATTGTATTGGAGGGATGAGCTGAAATCTCTCAGCCGGGGTAATGAGAAGGAAACACTGCCAAAACTGTTCTGGGAGCGATAATCATAGTTATAAACAAGAGATTTTGGCTCCGATTTGTTATAACTGAAAGATCCGTTCAGATACATATCATCTGACAATCTTTTACTTACGCTTTGCGTAAGTGATAATACTCCCTTCCTGTTACCGAAGAAATAGGGATCACTGTAATAAGCCGATCCGTTGAGCATCAGATCAAAAAAGAGTGTACCGTGATATCTTAGTTCCGCTGCACCGGCGAGTTTATTTTCCACAATCTCCTGATATTGAGCCAAAGAGCCATGACTCTTCATCTCCAGTTCCCACAGGTCACTGAAACGGTAACGCCACGTGACAGAGGCCATATGAAAACGAGCCCGTTCGTAAGGATTCCGCTGAAAGATATAGGTCACAGAGGTTCCCATCCTCCCAGCACCCGTGCCCAGTTCTCCTTTTATAAAATATGAGTAATAATTGTTAAACCATGGATCGGTGGAAAGCAGGTTATAGTTCTGGTCAACAGCACCAATAGTGAACCGTCGACTTTTGCTATTGTCTGAAAAGATTGCTTTCGCTCCCCTACCATAAAGTGAAAGTTCAGCCTGTTCGTTTACATTTCCCAAAATGATCTCATTCTCATTGAACTTGTAGGTAATTGATGTGTTTGTCACATAAGGAAGCGAGTGGGTGTTATATCTATAGATATTCCCTTTGAGGTGCAGGTATCCTGCAGGTAGATCTAGGTAGCTTCCCCCTTGTAGCTGGATGGTAGAGGAAGTGTTATTGTAAGTGCGGTAACTTAGCTGTATGACGTTGTCTGATGATCCTTCGCCATATTCTGTTATCTGATCACGCAGGGGAGCGTTGTAACTGCGCCGGATACTGATGGAGTGTACGGTTACCGACTTGGTATCGACAATTTTTTTTTCACTTCCTTTCATGGCAGTAATCCGCACCTG
>JAQVXM010000089.1 GCA_028709185.1 Minisyncoccota bacterium
CTGCTATTATGCCTCTTAGGTCAAAATTATTTCCCGGTGTTCATTTGCCGCCTGATAGATTGCGGTGATGATCTCCACCGATTTCCGGGCTTCTTCTCCGTCTATTTCGAAAGGCTTGTTTTGTTCCACAGCGTTAATAAACGCCTCAATATTCCGGGCGTGCGGTTCAAAAGGAATGGCCATCGGATCGGACACGCCTCCTCCTCCCTCGATGGTACTGTATTTTTCCCTGATGGCCTGGTCTTCATCCCGGGATTCTGCAAATTGCCATACTTTCAAGCTGTTTTCCTCGAGAATGGCAGTCCCTTTTGTTCCGGTAATCTCCAGTCTGCGGAACTGGCCGGGAAACGAAGCAGTTGTTCCGTAAATCATCCCCAGCGCGCGATTTTTAAACGTTAAAATGGCCACGGCCATATCTTCCACTTCAATTTGCGGATGCCCCAATGTTCCCATGTAGGCCTGGAGGGAGGCAACCGGGCCCATCATGTACTGCAGCATGTCGATCATATGGATCGACTGGTTCATCAGTGCACCTCCGCCATCCAGCGCCTGTGTTCCCCTCCAGCTGTTGTCGTAATAAGCATCGCTGCGCCACCAGGGCACATACACCGAGGCATTGGTAATCACCCCGAAACGTCCCTGTTCGACAGCCTTCTTCAGGATCCGGACCGGATCGTTAAAGCGGTAGTTGAAAATTCCTCCCAAACGTGTCCCCGATTTCTTATGAGCTTCGATCATCCGGTCAATCCGTTCCAGGCTGATCTCAAGCGGCTTTTCACAGATCACATGTTTGCCGTGCCGGGCCGCTTCCACAACCGGATCAACATGCGCTCCGCTGGGCGTGGCAATCATCGCAATATCGATATCGGCCGACTGAAGCATTTCTAACGTAGTTTTAAAGATCCTGCAGGAATATTTCTCTGCCAGAGCTTTTGTTTTTATTTCATTTCTGCCGTAAACGCCGGTTAAGCGGGCGTTGCAGAGGCTTTTAACAGCTTTGGCATGAAAATCGGCGATACTGCCGGTGCCAATAATCCCCAGGTTCCAGATCTTCATACGTTTTAATATTTTCAAATTAACCAAAAATAAAACCTTTAAAAATAAATAACAAAGGAAATTTTGAAGTCCCCCTGATATAACCGAACTTCGTCTTTTCTATGACACGATCTTGATACTTGAGTCTTGATACCTGATACTATAAATTATGAATTTAGAAAATATTTGCAGCCGGATTGGTGATATTGCCAGACAAACCGGGCAGTTTATCCGCGAAGAGCGGTCAAAAATCACACCGGAAGATGTTGAGCTTAAGGAAAAAGCCAGTCTTGTAACCTATGTCGATAAAAATGCAGAACGCATGATCGTGGAGAAACTCCGTGTAATCCTGCCCGAGGCCGGATTTGTCACAGAAGAGGGCACTGCTGGTCAGAATGGGGAAACCTGGCAGTGGGTCATTGATCCGCTTGACGGAACGACCAATTTTATTCATGGCATTTTTCCGCATTCCGTTTCCATTGGATTGATCAGGGAAAATATTCCTGTGGCCGGCGCCATATATGAAGTCGGGCAGAACGAGTTGTTTTCAGCATGGGAAGGTGGCGGTGCCTGGTTGAATGGCAAACGGATCTCCGTTTCAGCCTCTTCCAGACACGAAGATGTATTGTTGGCAACGGGCTTTCCCTATTACAGTTTCGAGATCATGGACCAATACCTGAAGCTACTTGGATTTTTCATGACCGAAACCAGAGGAATGCGAAGAATGGGCTCGGCAGCAGTCGATTTAGCCTATGTCGCCTGCGGAAGGTTCGACGGATTTTTTGAACATGCTCTCCATGCCTGGGATATTGCAGCCGGTATTATTCTCGTGAAGGAGGCCGGAGGGAAAGTATGCGATTTTAAAGGGGGAGAAAACTATTTGTATGGAAGAGAAATCGTGGCTGCCAATACAAACTATTTCCCGGCCTTCTTTAAAAAGGTTAATGAATTGCTCGGTTAGTTTTTGAGCGTTCCTCTTGTGCATCGACTGGTAATGCACTAACTTGCATTAAAATACACAACAGTCCCATGACCGATAAAGAAATTACCCTGCTCAAAGCGCAAAGGGAAAAGCTTTCCGGAAAAACTTTTGATCTGGAAGGTTGGAAAAGCCAAACCCTTCTGCTGGCACAGCGAATTTTTGGCAAAGAGCATCTGGTTCTAAGAATGCTCAACGATCTGAAGTATGATTATTCGAGCTGGCATTTAAGAGATGTTACAGGGAATAAGGAAACAGAGGATCCCGTCCGGATACAAGCCAGGCAAATACTGGATGCAGCCATGGCCGAACCGGAGACCTTAGAAGTTCCGTGCGGCGAAAAGCAAGCCCGGGAGATATGTGACATACTGGAAGAAGAGCTTACAGGCAAACAGGTAAAGGAACTGCAGGATATTCTTTCGGTTGGCGGCGAAGGATGTTTGGAAAAGATAAAAGAAAAACTAAACGCGTTAAAAAAAGAAGATTTGATTCTCATCATTTCCCGGATGATGATTGGATAACTACCTTTGTCGGGATGAAGCCAACGATTGCCATTGTTATTCTGAACTGGAACGGTGAAAAATTGCTTTCCCGTTTTTTACCTTCGGTCATTTCAAACAGCCAGCAGGAAGGTACCAGGATTATCGTAGCAGATAACGGCTCAACCGACTCCTCTTTATCATTGCTTCATAACCGGTTTCCTGAAATAGAAATCCTTGATCTCCATACGAACTACGGATTTGCAAAAGGATATAATGAAGCACTTAGACAGGTAAAAGCGGACTATTACATCCTGCTCAATTCGGATGTGGAAGTGACCCCCGGATGGATCGAACCATTGATCAGACTCATGAAAGATGATGCTTCCATTGCGGCTGTTCAGCCCAAAATAAGGAGCTGGCAAAAAAAAGACGAATTTGAGTACG
>JAQVXM010000090.1 GCA_028709185.1 Minisyncoccota bacterium
TGTTTTTTTCTTTTATAGAAGAAACAGCGGAACGAATAAGTTTTAATAAAGGAAGAGCGGAGCGTTTAGAAATTAAAATAAGCTCGGCTTCCGCAGAATTAACCGGCATGCCTTTAATTAAATTAGCAATCAAACGGACTTTTCTCGGAGCCATTCTCAAGTAATTAAGTTGTACTTTTTGTTCTGTCATATCTTATTTTTATTTAGAAGTAGCGGAAGAAGTTGGTTTGGTAGCCGAACCTTTTTCAATATCTCTTTGCATCTTACCACCGTGACGAACGAATTTTCTGGTTGGAGAAAATTCACCTAAACGATGTCCAACCATATCTTCAACTACTCTAACTTCAATAAATTCTTTTCCATTATAGACACCAAAAACATGACCAATCATTTCAGGGGAAATTTCCGAAGCGCGAGACCAAGTTTTAATAACTTCACCCAACTTGGACTTTTCTACTTTTTTTAATAATTTTGGGTCAACGAATGGACCTTTTTTAAGTGAACGCGACATAATTATTTTTTCTTATTTCTTCTCTGAATAATAAACAGATTAGATTTTTTTCTTTTATTTCTGGTTCGGCGACCACCAGTAACATTACCCCAAATATCTTTTGGTCGTTTCGTTCCTCTCTGGGTGCGACCTTCACCACCTCCGTAAGGATGATCAACAGGATTCATAACAGAGCCACGAACAGTGGGACGAATACCAAGCCAGCGAGAACGCCCGGCTTTTCCAGAAACAACCAAGTTATTTTCAGGATTAGAAGCTTTTCCTAAAGTTGCGAAACCAGAAGAAAGAACTTTTCTAATTTCTCCGGAAGGCATTTTTAAATGAGTGAATTTTCCTTCAAGAGCCGCCACTTCCACAAAAGATCCGGCGGAACGGGCAATTTGTCCTCCTTTGTTCGGAGAAAGTTCAACATTAAAAATTTGATAGCCTACCGGAATTTTATTTAAAGGAAGACGGTTGCCATTTTTTAGAGGAGCTTTCTCGCCAGTCATAACATCATCGCCAACTTTAAGATTATGGGCTGCTAAAATATAACTTCTTTCTCCAGTTTTGTAAACAATCCGAGCAATAAAAGCTGAACGATAGGGATCATATTCCAAATGTTCAACTTTAGCGGGAACATTTAAAAAGCTTTGTTTAAAATCAACAAGACGATAAAGTTTTTTATGGCCTCCTCCCTGATGACGGACAGTGATACGACCGGCAGAATTACGTCCAGAACGAGAAGAAATCTTTTTCAAAAGTTTCTTTAAAGGCTCTACTTTAGAAAGAGAGGAAAAATCAGCAAGAATCATTTGCCGCCTACCCGGCGTTCGAGGATTAAATTTTTTCATATTTATTCTGGAAGTGTGTTTATTTTTTGGCCTTTCTTGAGAGTAACAATTATTTTTTTCTTTCCTTCTTGCTTGGAAAATTTAGAACCAAATCTTTTTTTCTTTCCCGGAAGATTGACAATATTTGTTTTAACAACATTAACGGAATAAAGTTTTTCAATAATCTTTTTTAATTCAGAAGAAGAAGAATTCTTATCAATCAAAAAAATGTATTTTCCAGAACTGCCGAGATCAACGGACTTTTCAGTAATATATGGTTTTTTTAATAAAAGCGGATTCATGGTTTTTTATTCTGATTTAATATCGGCAGTAATTGTAGATTTTCCAAAATGATTAATAATCGCGGGAATGGCATCTTTTTCTATAAAAATATCGCGGTAAACGGAAAGATCATAAACATTCAAAGATTCGGGATTAAGAGAAAATATTTTCGGAATATTTTTAGCAGCCCGATTAAAATCTTTATTTTCTTTAGTCGGAACAAAAGCGGCGCTTATTTTATTTTTATCGGAAAAAAGATTTTTAACAACAGAAGCCGCTTCTTTTGTTTTTGGAGAATTTAATTTTAAAGAATCAATTATTTTAAGATTGCCATCTTTCATTTTTTTAGACAAAAGAGAAAACAAAGCGGCAACTTTCTGCTTTTTATTTATTTTCTTATTAAAATTTATAGCCGGATTAGGACCATGAGTGACGCCGCCTCCCTTCCAAAGAGGAGAACGAATTGAACCATGACGAGCGCGGCCGGTGCCTTTTTGTTTCCAAGGTTTTTTACCACCACCTCTAACTTCTCCTCTATTTTTAATACTTGCAACAACTTTGCGAGAATTAGAACGTTGAACTTCATAAGCAAAATGAACCAATTCCGGATTCCAATCAGCTGAAAAAGCAAAATCAGGCAAATCTATTTCGCCAACTTTTTTGTTTTTTACATTATAAATATCAACTATCATTTTTTTATTTCTTTATTTCTAAAACGGAACCATTAAATCCCGGTACCGCTCCCATAATAAATAAAGTATTATCTTCTTTATTAACTTTAACCACGGTCAGATTTTTAACGGAAACTTTTTTTAAGCCATCATGACCGGCCATGCGAAGACCTTTTCTTACTTTTTGGACACCGCCGGCACCGAGAGATCCAGGCGCTCTGTGACGATCTTTTTGTCCATGGCTTTTCGGCCCCCCATGAAATCCATGTCTTTTAATAGCGCTTTGAAATCCTTTTCCACGAGAGATGCCAGAAATGACAACTTTATCCCCTTCATTAAAAAGGGAAACATCCAATACGTCTCCTTTTTTGATTTCTTTAGATTCCGAACGAAATTCTCTTAAAATTTTTCTTTTACCAATCGGCATAGAAACTTGTACCGCTTCGTAGCCATGTTTATCCAAATTTCTAAGATCAGAAACAGTATTTGGTTCGGCTTTAACAACCGTGACCGGAATCACTTTTTCATCTTGCCAAATCTGACTCATTTTTACTTTTTTACCAAGAATAAATTTATCCATATTTTCCAAAAAAATGAAGGGCGGGCCCTTCATTGCCTGAATTAACCCTCTTTTATTCGTGTCCTGAATTATA
>JAQVXM010000091.1 GCA_028709185.1 Minisyncoccota bacterium
TACCACAGATATCACACCTGAGCAGTGGGCAAAGGTGGACGAGATTATCGCCGGGTACCAGGGACAGCGCGGAGTGCTCATCCCGTGCCTCCACGAAATCCAGCAGATAGTGGGCTACCTTCCCATCGAGGTTCAGGAGCGAGTGGCGGCAGGGCTTAACATTCCGGTGGCCGACGTGTACAGCGTCATCACTTTCTACGCGCTGTTCACTACCAAGCCCAAGGGCAAGCACAAGGTAGGTGTGTGCCTGGGCACCGCCTGCTATGTGCGGGGCGGCGACAAGATTCTGGAGAAGGTGGAAGAGGCGCTGGGCATCAAGGCGGGCGATACCACTCCCGACAGGCTCTTTTCTATTCAGGTAATGAGGTGTATCGGCGCCTGCGGGCTGGGCCCGGTCATGACGGTGGACGACGACATTTACGCGCGGATAAAGCCTGATCGAGTGCCGGAAGTCCTCAAGAAGTACTCATAGTATTGTGCCACGTCCATCAGGCGTAGTGAGGGAGGAATACGAATGGATCTGGTTCGAGCGCACGTGCTTGTGTGCGGCGGCGCTGCCTGCGTCTCCTCCGGCTGCAAAGCGGTGCGGGAGGCGCTGGAGGCTGAAATAGCCGCAAAAGGCATTGAGCGCGAAGTAAAGGTGGTTGTCACAGGGTGCATGGGTCCGTGCGACCTGGGGCCGATCATGGTCGTGTACCCTGAAGGCGTCTTCTATAGGAAACTCACTCCCGACGATGCCAGGGAGATCGTTAATGAACACCTTGTGAAAGGGCGCATAGTAAAGCGACTTCTCTATACGGAACCAAGCACTGCTGAGGTCGTGGAGACCCAGGAGGCTATGACCTTCTTCAGCCGACAGGAGAGAATCGCTCTGCGCAACACGGGTGTTATCGACCCTCTCAACATCGACGAGTATATAGCCCGCGACGGCTACGCGGCGCTGGGCAAGGCTCTTACACAGATGAAGCCGGAGGAGATCGTCGACGCTTTGAAGCGCGCCGGACTTAGGGGTCGTGGCGGGGCAGGGTTCCCCACGGGGATAAAATGGGATCTCACACGAAAGGCTGAGGGTTCACCTAAGTACGTGGTGTGTAACGCCGACGAAGGCGATCCCGGCGCTTTCATGGACCGCTCCGTGCTGGAAGGCGACCCGCACGCAATCCTTGAGGCCATGGCCATAGCGGGGTACGCGGTAGGCGCAAATCAGGGCTATATTTACGTACGAGCCGAATACCCGCTGGCTGTGGCGCATCTGCAGCATGCGATAAAGCAGGCCAGGGAATACGGCCTACTGGGCGCCAATATCTTCGGCACAGGATTTGACTTCGATATCGATCTTCGCGTGGGCGCCGGCGCTTTCGTGTGCGGCGAGGAGACCGCACTTCTTGCGTCGGTGGAGAGTCGCCGCGGAGAGCCTAGGCCAAGGCCGCCGTACCCGGCAGCGTCGGGCCTGTGGGGTCAGCCCACACTGATCAACAACGTTGAGACTTATGCCAACATTGCGCCGATCATCCTGCGCGGAGCGGAGTGGTTCTCTTCCATAGGCACCGAAAAGAGTAAGGGCACCAAGGTGTTTGCATTGGCCGGGAAGATAAACAACACCGGCCTCGTGGAAGTGCCCATGGGAACCGCGCTGGGCGACATAATCTTCGACCTTGGCGGAGGTATACCAGGCGGCAAGAAGTTCAAGGCCGCGCAGACTGGGGGGCCTTCCGGCGGTTGCATCCCTGCGCAATACCTGAATACCGCAATTGACTATGAGTCGCTCAAGGAACTCGGCACGATGATGGGATCCGGCGGGTTGATCGTGATGGACGAGGATACCTGCATGGTGGACTTGGCTAAGTTCTTTATGCAGTTCATCCAGGATGAGTCGTGCGGCAAGTGCGCTCCGTGCCGGATTGGTACCAAGCGTATGCTGGAGATACTGGACCGCATCACCAAGGGCAAGGGCCGCGAGGGCGATATCGAACTCCTGCTGGAGCTGGGCGAATACATTCGGACTACCGCCATGTGCGGCCTGGGCCAGAGTGCGCCCAACCCTGTGATATCCACCATTCGGTACTTCCGAGACGAGTACGAAGCCCACATACGCAAGAAGAAGTGTCCGGCGTCATCGTGCGCAGCCCTGTTCAACTCGCCATGCCAGAACTCATGCCCGGCCGGCGTGGACGTGCCTCGCTACATCGCGTTGATCAAGGAGCGCAGATTCGACGAAGCAGTAGACCTTATCCGGGCGACCAACCCGTTCCCGGCGATCTGCGGGCGCGTGTGCGATCACCCGTGCGAGTCAAAGTGCAGGCGCGGAACGTTCGACGAACCTGTGGCGATCAAATCGCTGAAGCGCTTCGCAGCCGACTGGGAAATCAAGAATGATCACCACTATAAGGCGGAATTCTCGCCGCCCTCAGGCAAGCGCGTGGCCATTGTGGCAGCGGGGCCGGCCGGCCTATCCGCTGCGTACTACCTGGCCCTGTTCGGCCACAAGGTCACCGTGTTTGAGGCGCTTCCTGTGGCAGGCGGAATGCTTACCGTGGGAATCCCAGAGTACCGGCTGCCTCGCGACATCATGGAGTTCGAGATCGAAGCAATCAAGAAGGCCGGCGTAGACATCCGCCTCAACACGCGTGTGGGCGTGGACGTAACGCTGGACCGGCTGAGGTCGGAGTATGATGCGGTGTTCGTGTCCGTGGGGGCACAGAGCAGCGCAACGATGGGCGTGCCGGGCGAGGATCTCGATGGGGTCCTCCCGGCGGTGGAGTTCCTGCGTGACGTGGCCTTGGGTCGCCCAGTGAAGGTTGGGCAGAATGTAGCCGTCGTAGGTGGAGGCAACGCCGCAATTGATGCTGCTCGCACCGCTCTGCGATTGGGAGCCAAAGAGGTCCACATCGTCTACCGCAGGCTCCGGT
>JAQVXM010000092.1 GCA_028709185.1 Minisyncoccota bacterium
CTGCATTCTTTCCATGCGCACGCTCGCCATTGACTGTCGGGAAGCACTGCACCCCGCTCCCACGGGGAAAGCACGTTGGGCGCGCTGCTTCATCGACGAATTGCTGACGCGCGACATTCCCGTCCTTCTGCTCCTGAACCGTCCGCTCCCGCAAGAGTGGCAACGATCGCATGTGCAGAGCGCCATCCTGTCGACCGGACTCCGCTGGCATCCCGACGCGATGCGCCTGCTCTCCGCACGTCGCGGCCACCTCACGTACTTCAGTCCCACGAGCTTCATCGTCCCCTTCTTCTCGGGCGGATCCCTGCCGACCATTCCGCTCGTCCATGACTTGATCGCATTCCGCGGCGAGCCGCACCAGCGCAAGGCGGAAATCATCGAACGGCTCACGCTGAGACGGGCGCTCGCGCTTGCAGCACACATATGTGCGATCAGCGAAGCCACGAAGAACGACCTGCTCAATCGGTACGGCTTTCTGAAGAGTGAAAACATTTCCGTCATCTTCGCAGGACCGTACAGCGCGCACCCGCAGCCGAACGTCTCCGACGGACGCACGATCCTGAGTGTCGGCACCCTCTGCCCGCGCAAGAACCAACTGCGGCTCATCGCTGCATTCGCCGCCCTGCCTGACCCCATCAGAAACCGCAGTCGTCTCGTGATCGCCGGAGGACGCGGTTGGCACGACCGTGAGATCGTCCGTCGCGCGCGCGAGACACCGGGCGTGGAATGGCGAGGCTACGTGAGCGACACGGAGTATGAAACACTCCTCACCACTGCCGCCGCCTTCGCATTCCCATCGCTGTACGAGGGATTCGGCATGCCGGTCTTGGACGCCCTGCAGCGCGGCATTCCGGTCCTGACGAGCAAACGCGGCAGCCTGCCGGAAGTGGCTGGCGACGCGGCGCTGTTCACCGATCCTGAGGATGAAGCAGCACTCACGCAGGCACTCATCTCTCTGCTCACCGACGATGCCGTGCGTGCGCGCCTGAGCAGCGCAGGGCCGCTGCAAGCCCGTCAATTCAGCTGGAAACACACCGTGGATTTGTTCCTTTCCGGTATTCAGGCGTTCCTGTAGCGCGCTACACTGTGGCCATGGCGAAGTACCGCCGCATCGGCCTCACCGTCAAATCCGGATTCGATCACAAAGATGAGGCCATTGCGCGCATCTTAAAGATTCTCCGCTCTCTCCAGTGCACAGTCGCCGTGGATCCCACCCGCATCCACGATCTACCCTGTGCACGGGAATGCAAGCCCATGGATCCGAAGCACACGATCGACCTCATGCTGGTGATCGGGGGCGACGGCACGGTCCTGCGCGCCATCCGCGAGATGAGGGATTTTTCGGTGCCCATCCTCAGTGTCAACCGGGGAACGCTCGGGTTCCTCGCGGAAATCGAACTCGATGAAGCGGATCACATCCTCCCTGCCCTCCTGAACGGAAAAGGGATGATTGACGAGCGCAGCCTCCTCAAGGTTGAGGCCGTGCGCAAACGTAAAACATTCTTCTCGGGCTTGGCCCTCAACGAAGCTGTGATTGCACAGGGGACGATTGCCCGTCTCATCGATCTTCAGACCGCCGTGAACGGTGAAGCCCTCACTACCTACCGCTCCGACGGGCTCATTGTCGCCACGCCGACCGGCTCCACCGCCTACTCGCTCGCAGCCGGCGGTCCCATCGTCCATCCCGCCTTCGATTCGGCGATCATCCTGACCCCCATCAATCCTTACAGCTTTTCGCAGAAACCGGTGGTGCTGAACGGCAGGAGCAAAGTGGATGTGGGCGTACACATGAAAGTGCGCAAGTTCGCCGATGTGGACGTGAACCTGACGATCGACGGCCAGATGTACGTTCCCCTGCAGGATGGCGATCATGTACACTGCTCGGTTGCCAAAGAGACGGTGAAGTTCCTCCGCCGCAAGCAGGATACTTTCCTCTCGACTCTCCGCACAAAATTGCGGTGGGGAGAGTGACTACTTCTGCACGATCATCTGTTCCCGTCCCGGGCCCGTGCCGACGAGCGCAGCCGGAACACCCGTCTCCTTCTCGATGAATCGCAGGTACTGCTGCGCTTCCTTCGGTAATTTCGCAAACTCCGTGATCCCGACCGTCGATGTCTGCCAGCCCGCCATCTTCTTCCACTGTGCCTTGCCGTCCGCCGACACACCCGTGCACACCGGAATCTCCGCTTCCTCATCCAAGACATCGAGCTTGGTGATGTTCCAGTGCGTGAAGCCGTTGATCATCGCCGCACGTTTGAGATCAGGAATCGAGAGCCACCCACAGCGTCGGGGACGGCCCGTCGTGGAACCGTACTCCCCTCCCCGCTTGCGCAGGCGGTCGCCCGTCTCGCCCGTCACTTCGGTCATGAAGTCTCCTTCGCCGACCCGCGTGCAGTAGGCCTTGGCCACCCCGATGCACGCCGTGAGAACACGCGGCGCGATGCCCAATCCCTGCAGCGCACCCGCACTCGTGGTCTGACTGCTCGTGACGTACGGGTACGTGCCATGATCGAGATCGAGCAGGCTGGCCTGCGCGCCTTCGATGAGGAGCGTCTTGCCCTGCTGCAGTTTGTCGTGCATGAGCTGGACGGTATCGACGATACGATCCTTGAGCAGTTTCTGCGCCGGCGCGAGAGCGGCCAGTTCCCGCTCGCAATCCACCGTGACGCCGTACAGGCGCTTCACACGCTCGGCATGACGCTCGAGCATCGGACGCATGTCGCCCTTGAGGCTCTCCATGCGGGTTCCATCCCGCGACGCTTTGTCCGTGTACGCCGGCCCGATGCCGCGCCCCGTGGTGCCAATACCCTTCCCCTCCCGTTTGCGGCGCTCTTCCTCGAGCGCGAGATCAATTGCCTTGTGAAACTCGAACACA
>JAQVXM010000093.1 GCA_028709185.1 Minisyncoccota bacterium
ATCTTCCCTCCAACACGTGGAGGGGCATCAAGGAGCCCTTCGACATCACTCAGAATGATCAATCGCTGAGCGTCGAGCATGGCAGTAACATAGGCAGCCAGCTGATCATTGTCCGTAAACTCCACTTCCTCGTCCGTCAGCAAATCGTTATCGTTGAGAATGGGAACGCGGTCTACCTTGAGAAGCGCGAGGAGAGCATCGCGCATAGATGCATAACGCTGACGAATGGAGAAATCCCTGCGCGTGATGAGTCCCTGCGCGATATCCAGTCCTTGTGCCTTAAACAATTCTTCATAGGCATGGACAAGATCGGCCTGTCCAACAGTGGAACAAATTTGGTTGGCGGTTGCCGCTCCTGTTTTCAGACCCTTCAGTCTACTCCCCAGCTGACTTTTTCCGATGCGCACGGAACCGGAACTGACGATAACGATATGCGCAACTCTCGCTTTCACGAGGGCGGAAATATCAGTCACGATATTTCGCATAACTTCGCGGTTCACACCTGACTCGTGCGCGAGTGTACTGGAGCCGATTTTGACTACCGAAAGATTGTGGGGGTCAATATCATTCATATGATATATGAATACTATTCAATATTTTTAACAAGTCTAGTAAAATTAACGCAATTAGCGTGTCTCTCGTAAGAAAACAGATTCGCATCTGCGGTTCTATGCCCGCACTTGCCCATTCCCTCTCACGATCCACTTATAACTCGTGAGCGCTTCTAAGCCCATGGGACCGCGCGCGTGGAGTTTTTGCGTGGAAATGCCAATTTCCGCTCCCAAGCCGAATTCACCGCCATCGGTGAATGCGGTGGAGACATTGGCATAGACCGCGGCGGCATCCACTTCGCGTAGGAAACGCTCGACCACTTTTTCATCCTTCGCGAGGATGGATTCGCTGTGGCCGGAGGAATGGGCGCGGATGTGAGCGAGGGCACCATCCAGATCGTTCACAGTGGCGATGGAAAGTTTGAGCGAGAGGAATTCCGTCCCGAAGTGCTCATCCTTCGCGTGTTCCAGCAAAGCGGCGTCGTACGAACCATGCAGTGCCTTATATGCGGCGGGGTCGGCAAAGATGCGCACGCCGGCCTTCTCCTGCAGCTTCATGATAGACGGGAGATCCGCCAGGCGGTCTCTATGGATGATGATGGTATCCACTGAATTGCAGACGCTAGGACGGCGGGTCTTGGCATTGAAGATGACGGCAGCGGCCTGGCCGATGTCCGCCGATGCATCGACGTAGATATGAACGATGCCGGCGCCGGTTTCGACCACGGGGATCGTTGCCTCTTCGCGCACAAAATTGATCAGGTTCTGACTGCCACGAGGAATGGCCACGTCAATGAATCCACGGGCATGCAGCAGTTCCTGCACTGCAGAGCGATCGGGAGGCAGAAGCAGGAGAATGGCTTCGGGGAGTGCACATGCACGCAAAACACGGTGGATGCAGGAGACCACTGCTTCATTGGAGTATGAGGCATCACTTCCACCTTTGAGCACGCAGGCATTGCGTGACTTGAAGCAGAGAGCGAAGGAATCGACGGTCACATTCGGCCGCGCTTCATAGATGATGCCGATGACCCCGATGGGGACGGAGACTTTTGTGATCTTCAATCCATTGGGTCTCGTGCGTTCCTCCAAGATTTTTCCAACAGGAGAGGAGAGATGGGCGACGGAGCGGACATCGGCTGCAATGCCCTTGATGCGCTGAGCAGTCAGCAGGAGCCGGTCAAATTTTGGATCTTCCGGGTTCATCCGAGCGAGATCTTTCTGATTGGCTTCCAGTATGACTGCCGTGTCCTGCTCCAGCGCTTCCGCTACGCGATGCAGAACGGTTTCGATTTCTTGTTCTGAGAGTGCTGCAAACACCCTGCTTGCGTCCTTGGTGGCCTGCAATTGGTCCGCAAAAGCATTCATGAGTGTGAGAGAGAACGTGAGCGCTCCGTTGCTGCAGAAATTGCATCGGAAAAAATCTGCGACAAGCCTTTCTCTTCCATTACGCGGAGCGCCGCTTCGGTTGTTCCACCTTTGGATGTCACGGCCTCTCGCCATTGAGCCGCACCCTTCTCTTGCTCGTTGAGCAGCAGACTCCCTGCTCCCAGCAGTTCCCGGGCGATCTGCGCGCTCACCGCCGCGTCAATTCCCAGATCGCGTGCAGCATTCTCCAAAAGTTCCGCGAGGAGGAAGACGTAGGCTGGCCCCGACCCCGCCACTGCCGTGAAACCGTCGATTTGCGATTCTTCGTTGAGCCGAACCGACATGCCGATGGCGGAGAATAATTCCCCCGCATGTTTCAACTGCGCGGACGTGACCGCAGCGGAGGGATACCATCCTGTGATGCTGTGTCCGACGCGCGCGCCAAGATTGGGCATGGCACGGACGATGGCAGAAGCACCCGTCGCATCCGCGATGGTCTTCATCGTGATACCCGCCATGATGGAAATCACCAATTTGTCGGACCAGGCATCACCGACCGCTGCCATGAGATCTGTGAAGGATTGGGGTTTGACGGCAAGCAGAATGCACGCCGCAACGTTCCCTGCGTTTACGGGATCATCAATCCTGCGGTCCACAGGAGCGTCCTGCAGTTTGTCTGCGTGCTGATCACACAGCCAGACTTGTCCGGCTTTCCCCTGCGAAGACAATCCTTTGTAGAATGCGGAACCCATATTGCCCGCGCCGATGATGGCTGTGGAAATCATGAAGCTGTCGGGAAAAAATAATCAGCACGGATGAACGGGGGGCTCCCGCGTTTTCCCATATATTTCGCAAGAACGGAATGACCGTAGGCTGCCATGCCCAGCCCGATCATCACCCCTTTCTCATCGAGAACAGAGATGATGTCTCCCT
>JAQVXM010000094.1 GCA_028709185.1 Minisyncoccota bacterium
GAACGATTTCTTCAAATTCCGGTTCAGTGGCAATGGACAAAAAAGGATTTGATAAATATAGCGGAAACTTGAGCCAGACAAATCTTTTGGTTCATGGAAATCCAGTGAGCGCTCAAGTAATAACTTCTAATAATAATGTTGAACAAGCAGAAATAACACAAGTTGTTGAAGATCAAAATAAAGATACGGAAAAAGATACTAGAAAATCTCTTTTAGCCGGAATCTTGGGATTTTTAACATCGGTTCCAGGATATCATTTGCTTTTCTTTGTTTTGATTCTCGTCTGTTATTTTATTTATAAAAAGTATTTTTCTTTTTCAAATGAAGAGGAAGCTGAAAGACAATTTTCGGCTATAGTGGAAAGAGAAAGAGAAGAAGACAGATAAGAAAGGAAGTTGATATTTTGTTATAAAAAACTCTCCGTTTAAAGCGGGGAGTTTTTTAGATACTAAAGCACAAAATTAGAATTGCGATCTTACGGTTGTTGCGAAGATTTATTTATTAAAGAAGTTTGGTTTATGAATATATTCTTCCGTTTTTCTTATCACTTTATCCATAATGGCTACCGCTTTTTCCGGATAGTCTCCCATAGCTGTTTCATCGGAAAGCATGACGGCGTCGGCTCGGTCAAAAACAGCAGAAGCAATATCATTCACTTCCGCTCTGGTCGGGTTTGGATGATTAATCATTGAAGTCATCATTTGCGTGGCAACAATAACCGGTTTTTTATGCCAATGAGCCTGGCGAATAAGATGTTTCTGAATAACCGGAACGTCTTCGAAGGGGATTTCTATGCTAAGATCGCCGCGGGCGACCATAATACCGTCTGAAGCTTGAATGATTTTATCTATATTTTTTAAAGCCAAAGCTCGCTCTATTTTAGCGATGATTTTGGTTTTTTTCTTACCTATTATTTTTCTTAATCTTTCAATATCTTTTTCGTCCTGGACGAAGGAGAGCGCGATATAATCCAAGTTGAAAGGCAAAGCGAATTTAGCATCTTTAATGTCTTTAGATGTTAGCCCTCCTTGAGAAAGACTGGTTTTAGGAATATTGATTCCTTTGTGAGAATAAATGACGCCGCCAATAATAGTTTTGGCGAAAATCGATTCGTTTTTTACTTTCGTCACTTCAAGTTGAATTTCTCCTCCGATAATAAAAAAAGGATCGCCTTTTTTAATATCGGCATGAAGATAAGGATTATCGATATCGATAATTCCTTTTTTTAAGTCTGTTTCTTTATGGAAGGCAAATTCATAAGTTTTTCCTTCTTTTAATTCCATTCCTTCTTCCGGTATTTTTCCCAGGCGAATTCTTGGGCCTTGTAAATCTTGCATTATCTGGACTTCTTTTTTCAGATCTTTGGAAGCTTTTTTTACCAATTCTATTCCTTCTTCAAATTCTTTTTTGGTGGCATGAGAAAAATTAAAACGGAAAATTTCCGCTCCGTTTTTAATGAGGGAATAAATAGTTTTGTAATTGCGCGATTTTGGCCCGATAGAAGCTATAACTTTTGTTTTCATAGGAAGATAATAATAAATAAAATATAGATAAAAGTCAAAACAAGAGAAGGATGCAAAATTTTACATATTGATTTTGAAAAGATTTTTTTGTATTATTTTTAAGTTGTTAGAAAATTTAATATTCCCCGGTAGCTCAATGGTAGAGCGCTCGGCTGTTAACCGAAGGGTTGTAGGTTCGAGTCCTACCCGGGGAGCTTGACTTTCTATTTTATTTATGCTACTATGTGGGTAGTATAAAAATCTTTGAAAAAAGGAGAGTGTTATGGCTATAAGTCCCAAAGAAACTTTGAAATTGTCAGAAGAAGAAGGAAAGCGAGTAAAGGAGTTGGAAAGATTTTTTGATACTAAGCTAAATGATTTCGACCCCAATAACCCTGAAGATATCTACGTCAGTTTGGCGGGTCAAGATTGGTTTTTACAGGGTAAGAGCTTGTCGACTAGCGAAGAAGCCGAAATCAGAAGACGATATAATAAAGCTGGCTGGAACTTGGAGTTTGGATATGACAGGACTTGTCAGTATATAAAGTTTTCGTCAAAAGAATTTCCAACACCTCAGCCGAATTGGTAAAATGAATAAAGGTTTTAGGGCGTCTATGAAAGCAAAGCTCCTTTTTATTTTAAGAAATTATTTATATGCCTGGAAAAAATTCCAGGCTTTTCTTTATTTCCACCCAATCAAGGGTTCTAAACCTATTCAGTAGGGGGAGCAGATTAGTTTGGTGGCAAATGACCGACTCTAATCTAAGGTGTCTTGTTTACAATTAAAACTTGATAGCGTGCATATTAATTTTGAGTACCCTGAAGACAGGGAATATTTTGCCAATCTTTTAACAGGTGGAGATGTTAAAAAATTAGAAAAGGAATATAATGAGTGCTTTGATTTTAGGCATTTTGCTATTAAGAGATATGAATTTGGAAAAATTAAGAAGAGAGTTCTTAAAGAATTTACTGAAAAATATAACGGCAAGTGTCAGTTAAAATTGAGTCCTAAATGTGATGAAAAAAGCGGTTTAGAAGTGGATCATATAATCCCTTTAGCGACTAACGAGCTAAATAAAAAAATCAGGGGAATGAAGAGATTTTCTTCAGCTAAGATTGAACCGCAAAGTTTCGGTTCTAATCATTCTAAAAACTTGACCTTAGGTTGTCATAACTGCAATAACTATAAAAGGCACAGATTTATTTTCCCGGATTGGTTTGTAAAGGGATAAAATCTCTTTTATTTTAGGCAAAAATGTGGTATAATAGAAGAAAAATTGGTTTATGCCTAAAAAAAATGGAAATAATAACAGAGGGAAGGAGAGTAAGAAAATAAAAGTTCA
>JAQVXM010000095.1:0-2311 GCA_028709185.1 Minisyncoccota bacterium
CCAATAACTTTTTTAACAAGACTGTCCTCTCTTCCAAGTCCATTTTCGGCAAACCGGCAATCAATGCTTCTAACTTATCCTCGGACAGGTTAATCATTTGGATAAATGATTTCAGGCTGCCATTATAAAATATCTTATCCGTTTTTTCCATTTTTTCCAAATATTTATGATTCCTCCATAATTCGCTGTTCGGCTTTGGAGTTACGAGCATTTTTTATTTCTTTTAAGGCTGTTTCTTGATCCGGTCCCACGCTTTCCACGGTGGCAATGGCATCCAATTGTACCTTGATATCTTTTTGTATTTTTTGCCAGTCCGCTTCACTTAAGGGAGTTTCGTTTCCCAGTTTTTCCCGGATAGCATTTATCTCTTCTTCGGTTTTCTCTTTTTTAACAACGTTTACATTTTCGTTGTTCATTCTTTGGATGAATTCGTCGATACTTTTCATCGGATCGTTAAGAACCCCCAAATATTCTTTAACTTTATAGCTGTTTTTCTCGTGCTCGTTCTTCTTAACCAAATCACCATATTCCGCGGTTAATTCTTTTTCAATTTCCTGGTTTAAAACGTCCCTGACGTAGTCTTTTTTTTCGTCCTTATTATAACTGCCGAAAATATTGGCTTCAATATCTTTCATTACAACTCCGTTCTTTTTGTAAACCGTGTGTCCGCGGGAAAAAATACTCCAGCGATTGACTTCTTCTTCCCAACCGTATTTTTTCTTTAAAATATCAATCTCATCTTCTTTTTTCAAATCCTTCATTAACTGAAGCTTCCTCTCCATAATCGCCTCTTTTGAGGTTTGTTCTTTCAAAGTTTTGATGGTATTGATTTTTTCCGCCTCTTTTTCAAAATCACGACCGGTAAAAGTTTCGGCCAATCTTATTCCCGCGCTGAGCAAATCTTTCATTTTTAGATTGGCGACCATTCTCACTTTATCCAATTCCGCTTTTTTGTTTTTATATTCCGGGGAATTAACTTTTTGCGTAAACTCGGCTTTTTCTTGATCAGCCAAATCATTCAGTTCTTTCATGGCCGCGTAATACGCTTCCACTGAAGGCTTTTCTTCCAATAAGTCAGCATTAATCTGTCGATACTTTTCTATTTTTTTCTTAGCCTCCAAATATTCTTTATTTGTTTGTAATTTTTCTTCTCCGTGCTGTTCGCTATACAGCTTGTAAATTTGGGAATCGGTTTCTTTGTCGGAAGCAAGACCTTTTGCTTTCAGTTGGTCTTTTGTTTTTTCATACCAAATTTTGCTGGCGGCCAATTCCGCTTTATCGGATTCGCTTTTTAAAATTCCCACCACTTCCATCCGAACTTTTGAATTAAGGATTGGTCCGGAAATCGGCTCAACCGGTTCAACCTGTAACCATTCGCTTTCTTCTTTTGCCAATTCCGCTCCCCCCTCCACCTTGCCCTCGTTCTTGATTTCAATGATTTCTTTTTCTTCTTCTTGGATGGTTTCGGTTTCCAGAATCGGTTTTTTTACTTCTTTTAAAGTTTTAACTTTTCTTTCCCGTACCTTTAAAGGTTCTCTTAAACCTAAATCATTTTTTACTTTTTCAAATTCTTGTTTTTTAGCAATTTCTTCTTGTTTGGTTTTTTCTTCTTCTTCCAGCCGTTTTTGTTCGGCCGCCAAAGCGTCTTGTCTATCTTGTTCTTCTTGCTGTAATTTTTTTTGTTCGGCTTCTTCTTCTTGTTTTTTTCTTTTTTCTTCTTCCTCTTCCGCAATTTCTTGATTTATAAAAGTTTCATTTTCGGCTTGAGAAAAAAAGTCGGGATTAATGTCGCTTTTCAAATTTTCAAATTCTTGTTTTTTGGCAATCTCTTCTTTGGCTTTCTTTTCTTCCTCCTCTTTTCTAATTTTTTCCGACTGTATCCTCATTTGGCGGAATTCTTCTTTTTTTTGCTCTTTCTTGCGTTCCGCTTCTTCTTCTCTTTTTTTTCTTTCCGCTTCTTTGGCTTCGGCGGTTTCTTGATTTACAAAAGTTTCATCTTCGGCTCGAGAAAGCAAAGACGGATTAATACCGGTCATTATTTTATTGTTTTCTTCCAATTCCGCTTTTTGTTTCTGCGCTTCCGCTCTTTTTTGCCTATTTTGCTCTATTTGTCCTTGTTTTTTCAGGGATCTTCCGGAAACCAAAGGTCCTTTCTTTATGGCGGAAATCATATCGGGATACGTCTACCAGAACGGTGACTATTCTATCAAATCCATAGCGCTCTTTGAGGAGCGGAATACAAACAGATGTATCCAGGCCGCCGGAATAAGCCAGTACAACTTCAGACACTTCGCAACACCAGGCTCGTACA
>JAQVXM010000095.1:2321-2801 GCA_028709185.1 Minisyncoccota bacterium
TATCGGGATTCAGATTTTTTACTGTTTCTTTTGCCAAGTTTTCCTGTTCCAAATCGGCCAAAATTTCTTCCGGACTTTTGTATTCGCTGTAAGGTTTGATTTTTTGGGCATCTTCCGAATAGTTGTATTCTTCTTGGGGCGCTTTTTCTCGTGCCATAAATTTTATTATTTATCTTTTATAAATCCATTATAAAATAAGGAACATTTAAAATCAACTTAAATTAAGAATCTTTGCTATCTCCGCTTCCACAATGGCTTTCGGACGCCCGTAGCGGCTACTTGATAATTGCTTGATAAAATTGCCGTTTTCAATGTTTCCTGGAGTCGGGGCCAAAGTCTTCAGTTTAAAAGGCGACGCCAGTTTATTATTCAGCATCATTTTTATCAACAACTGATAGTTGTCCAAATTTAATAAATCATATTTTGAAAATTCCGGAGAAAATTGTTTTTCCAAAAATTCCGCGTCATCCGCTCCAACTC
>JAQVXM010000096.1 GCA_028709185.1 Minisyncoccota bacterium
GCTGAAGTCCCTCACTCACGAAATAAGGTAAATCAACATTGCGTTCATTCAGAAAAGTGGAAGCATTATTATAAGTCGTCTGGAAGGATAATTTATCAGGGACCAATTCAATCTTCGCATAAAAGTTAGACATATACTTTCTGATCTTCAGCTGGTTTTCATTGAAGTTCAAGGTTGGGAAGGGATTCTGACCGCCCCGGTATCCGATGTGCCTCGCGCTGGCATATTTCACCGGCCAGGCCTGGGTATTGGCTTCATCATACACCGGCAGGATTGGGACGGCCCAGTATGCCTGGCTCCAGGCGTCATCTTCGGGACCGTATTTCATGGCATTACTGAAGATCATATTTCCGCCGATGGTCAGCCATTTGGTTGCTTTAAAATCAATTTTTGAGCGAAGATTAAAACGTTCATATTCATTTTTCATGTCCAGAATGCCTTCCTGACCAAAATAGTTGGTACCCAACGAATAGGATGCATTTTCATTTCCCCCTGCTACCCCAAAGCTATGGTTCTGGATCTTTCCCGACCGGATGATCTCATCGTACCAGTCGGTATTGACGTCGGGCACGTTCGGATTGATCCGGCTTCGCCCGTAACGTTGCATGGCGTTCAGAATAAAACCTGCATCGGGCGCTGAACCCGACTCCAGGGCCATCGTGGTAAATTGTTCCGCATTGGCCATCTGTAACACATTCTGCGCCACCTGGTAGCCGTAGTAACCATCATAGGTAATCTCCGTCTTTTGATTGTACCGGCCTGATTTGGTTTCGATCAACACAACACCGTTTGCCGCTCTTACACCGTAAATAGCAGAAGCCGAAGCATCTTTTAAAACAGATATGGAAGCAATATCGCTCGTGTTCAAAAAATCAATGTTATCAAAGAACATTCCGTCAACCACGTAAAGAGGAGCCTCACTGTTATTGCCGGGGTAAGAACCGATACCCCGCACACGAATGGTCGGAGAATTTCCCGGGGCTCCGCTGCTCACGACATGCAAACCGGCTATTTTTCCCTGTAAGGCCTGCATCGCCTGCCCTGTGGGCGTTTTCACAAGGACTTCCGACTTGACTGTAGAAATGGATGATGTCAAATCCTTTACTTTACTGACACCGTATCCAACCGCGACCACCTCTTCAATACCGATGGTCTCTTCCGCCATGATCACATTGACCACCGACCGGCCCGATACCGGAATTTCCTGACTGGTCATTCCGACAAATGAAAAAACGAGAACAGCATCGGGAGGAACATTTTTCAACGAATAGCTGCCCTCCGCGTCGGTAATAATTCCCTGAGTCGTATTTTTTATAATGACAGTGACTCCCGGCAACGGATAACCATCAGAATCGGCTACCTGGCCGCTGATCTGTAATGGCTGCTGAACGCTCTGAAACGAAGTTGCAGACAAGATGATGTGCCGGTCAGAGATCTGATAACGAACATCGGTATCTTTGAAAATAAATTCCAGTATTTCTTTGATATCAAGGCCCTTTGCCTCCAGATCAACTTTACGGTCCAGATCAATGGCATCCTTGTTATAGACGAAATAATAGTCACTCTGATCTTCAATAACACGCAGAACTTCAACAACGGATACATTCCGGAGGTCCATGGTCAATTTAGCGGACTGGGAATAGCCTTTTAAGGCAAAAGTCTGAATGATTCCCAACAACATAAATAAGAATGTCAGTTTCATCTTCAATACAAATTTTCCGGGGTCCGAAAAAATCAGTCGCCCGGTATTTGAATCATTTTTTTTCATAATTTTGAATTGATTTGTTAATCTGTAATAAATCATGTTTTACTTATAAGCAGGGACGAGCGGCCACTCTTTCCTGCTTTTTCATGCAATGCGGTTATTTATCATAGGCAATTGTCGTTTTTTATTTTAACTCGTTATCAGGATTGAATTACACCATATGAACTGCGGCTGTTTACGGATATCATTCATCTGGCTCGTTCAATCAGGATCTCCCTTTTTGTATAGCTGCCATCAGCCTGCCTGACCCTTTTGGGATAGCTGACGGCAATCGGAATTGATTTGGAGAGAATATCAAACATTTGTTCTATATTCTCGTCAATAAAGGTCGCGTAAAGCACATAATGACCGAGTGAAGTGTCCTTCAACTGAATATCCACATTATACCATCGTTCCATCTTTTTCAGGATCACGGCAAAAGGCTCATTATTGAATAACAATTTTCCGTCTTTCCAGCCTGTGAAAGCATCTATTTCATCTATTTTCGCGATTTTCAGTTCCTCGTCAGTGACCGAATAAAAGGCAGTATAACCCGGATCCAGTAAATATTCGTTCCGGCTTCCTTCAGTGATCACCGATACTTTACCTTCGACAAGTGTAGTAGCGACCACGCTCTCATCGGCGTATGCTTTCAGGTTAAATTTGGTTCCGTATACTCTGACCTGAACGTGCCCTGCCGATACAATCATGGGAGCGTTACTTTTCACAACCTCAAAATAGGCCTCACCTTTCAGTTCAACCTGACGGATGTCCGGACTAAAAGCAGCAGGACATGAGACACTGCTTCCCGAATTCAGCCAAACCAGCGATCCGTCGGGCAGGGTAACCCGCGTTTGTACCCCCGCTTTCGCCTGATACGTATGGAGGACATTTTCCTGCGAAGACAATAGCCTGACTGAATTTTCACTCTGCTGATAGAAATAAAGGGTGGATAGTAATAAGGGTATTGATAAAACAGCAGCAATTTTTGAAACGAGTGTAATTACTCTTGTTTTTCTTTCGTTTTTTGTTGTGGAAATTTTTTCC
>JAQVXM010000013.1 GCA_028709185.1 Minisyncoccota bacterium
GGAATAAAAAAAGCATAGAGGCGTGGACAAAATACTGCGAGATTGAGAAAGAAGGAAAGAAGTTATCAGACGAAATTGAAAATGGCGGATTTCCTGATCATTATCTTGAAGAATTGTGCGAAGCATTGATCTTGAAGATTGGGGAAGCTTACGATTCATCAGGTCATATTGATGAATCATTGTGGGGAAAATTTCTTGAAATACTTTCTTTATTTGAAAAATATTCTGCAAAAATGGACGCAATTTATAAAGAAGAATTGGATGAAACTGATAGACAATTAGAAAGAAATGAAATTGATTGGGGAGAGGCATGTGAAGTTTCTGAACAATTAGACGAAAATCAAAGAATGTTTAATGGATATCATCGACGTTGCAAAATGCTCCGAGAGTATTTGACTTCTTTGAGCACGGATGAATCTCGCATCGATATTATAAGAAAATTATCATCTCGAAGTTGGTTGGCTAGTGCTTTGATAGATTTATTTGGTTCATTAGATAAAGAGCATTAAGATATAATCGAGTTCATCTCCCTCGGAAACGGGGGATTTTATTTTCATAACAGCAATACATCTTCAATTATTGCTTTCTAGAGCTTTGCCGCTCATGGTTATTACCACGCATTCTCAATTCCATTATTTGACAAATGTAAATAATGGATGCTATACATTAGCCAGAATAAGCATATTTAAAAAATAAAAAACGAGGTAAAAATAATGAACGAGAAAAATGAAACAAGACTTATATGGATTGATACCACTGAAAAATTATGGCAAGAGTTGGAAGAGGCGGTAAAAAACAATTGCGTTGATGCTTTGCTGCGGGATAAACAGTTTGAAGATCTTACGTCTATGATGGAATCATTATTTCTCAAATTTTTAGAAAACGGTTTGACGGTGGATGATTTTTGGGAATTGTCTCGTAAAGTGGCTTATTACGGATTCGAAGATAGTAGGGAAACCGCTGAAGCATTAGAGGAAAGTAATAAAAAAGATCCTGATGACCCTGATATCGGAGATTCTCTTGATGACGAGGATTTTGCCAAACATTTAGAACACTTGTTTTCTCGGTATCTTGAAAAAACGGCCGATGTCGATCCGAACGACCGGGAAAAAATAGTCAGACGTTTATCGGAAATTTTTATTTCGGAGGACCAAAGCATAATTGGTACGTTAATGGAATTCACCGGACGCAAAGATTAAATTTAACGGTAACTTGAATGCTTATAAATACACCTTAAATATAAAAGGTGTATTATTTTTTAATTTCCACTAGCATTGCTTTCCAGAAATCAGCTGTCCATCTGAATCCAATCGCGGTTATGATCCAATCAAGGATAAAAACTTGCGGAGGCTGTTCTTCTTCAGAAACTCTCCCGGATTTTCTCTCAAAAACACAACTATTTTCTTCAATAAGGATGGTAAGGTTCGAACAGAGCTTCGTTGCGGTCCACCACAATTTTGAATTTGCCCGCTTATAGGAATATCTGGGGAGGAATATGGAAGCGGGATTTAAAATTTTTTGGCGGTGGCTATAAAAAATATAAAATTTTGAAAAAGAAAAAAGCCCCAAGTGGTGTGCGACCACGAAGGGCTCAATATTATAAACTGCAGAAAACTAGAACACGAAATACTCGGCGAAGAGGAAGCTCGCCTTAGCGATCTCCTCCTCGGTGTACTCATGGCGGTCGGTGAGTCGAGGCAAGCCGCGGACTCCCATCACAATTATGGAGTCTCCGGATTCGAGCGACACGCGGGGCGGAACTTCGGGAATCGTCACTTCGATCCCGAACCTCGATCCCATCGCGTCGATAGTGGCCTTGTGGCTCGGGTTACAGCAGGACTCGACACCCCGCGCAACTCGCTCCTTGACCTCCTCGACGGAGAGCGAGTGGCGGTTAATGGTGCAGTTCCTGTTAAACATGGAATCTGCGAGTGCGAAACCAAAATACGTCTTCATAACTTTCTCCTTTTCCTAGCTTTTTAAAAATCTATTTTAATTATAACATAGTTTAGTTATAATATCAAACTAAGTCGCAAGAATTTTTATTTAATAAGGGCGTTTTTCTTTATCTCGTATTTTTTTATAGTATCTTTATTTAGTTCGTTTCTTTTTAAAAAGATAATTGCATATTGATCGACAAAAACCGGCGCCCATTTCTCATCATTTATTCTGTCTATTAAAAATTTTTGTCCCCAGGGCGTGTAATCTCGATGAGAGAAAAAAATCGAATTAAAACCATATTTTTCATCTTGTTCTTTCCAAATTTTTTCATCCTCCTGCATGGGAATATAAGTTTCTTGGAAAAAAGAAATGGAATATGCTTCCGGTCTGTTGTCTGTAAAAACTTTTTCTTGGGGAAAAAAATTATAAATCAGATAACTTCCCACATCGTAGTTATTGAAAATCGGACCTTTTATATTTTGCTTTTTAAAAAACTCCGCCGAAGCATTATTGTTAAAACTTAATCCCAGACCTTTATTTTCATTTTTTATGACTTGTTGATTATTAATAATGCCAAAACTAACAATGATTAAAAATGAGAAAGGAGCGATTTTTTTATTTAATTCCGGATAAAAATTTATTCTTTCGGATATTTTTTTAAGATTATAAGATAACACTACTAAAGCTATTAGTCCGAAAAGAGTGAAATTTCTTAATGCTAAAAACGCCATAATTCCGAAAGTTATGCCTAAAATAAAAAAACTTAAAGAAAATTCTTTTCGATTTATAAAAAACAGCAGAATAAAACTTAATATAAGAAAAGGAAATACGATTTCAAAAAGAAGAAAGTTTGGATTGCTGATTATCCCCCCTTTTTCTAAAAACCAGATTGATTGATTTTCGACTATTTTATAACCGTATTCTTTAAAAATATTAAATGGATATAAAACTCCTTTTATTCCGTTTGGCTGCGCTAAAAAACTAAAAGCTGTCAGAATAAACACTAAAAATAAGTTCTTTATCTTTTCTCTGTTTTTTAATGTCTTGTTTAAAATTTCCTCCGTTAAAAAAATTCCGATTAGAAATAGTCCAAACATAAAATAAATATGGAGATTGGCCCAGATTATTCCGATTGCCGGCAAAATAATAAGTTGACGGCGGGAAATTAATCCCTGTCGATAATGCCAAAGAATCCAAAAAAATATGGCGATAAAAAAATAACTGAAAATTTCCGGCCTGATTTCTTTTCTCTCGGCGATTAAAGGAATAAGTGCTAAAGCGGTTAAAGATGCTATTGTGATATTGGAATTTTTTCTGGCCAATTCGAAAAATAAGGCGAAAGTGATCAAACTGATTATTATGAAAAATAAAGACAATCCCTGAAAACCTGAAAATTTTTCAATTAGGAAAAAAATTATTCCGCTTCCAAAATGATGATTGATAAAAGGATGGTCGGTTTCGGTGTAAGAATAAAAATTATTTTCTAGAAGTTGATTGAATATTTTTTGATCGCTAAAAATAGAATTGACTGCGATTTCTCCGTTTTTTAAATGTCTTCCTAAATCTGTTGTTGTTAAATCGATTTTATTAGTTATAAAAAAACCGTAACAAACGATTATTAACGCAAATAAAGCGGCCGGTATTATTTTAGCTTTCATCTTTTTAAATTAATTCTAACAAATTTAATTAAAATCCGCTTTTTAAAAATTTTGCTTAAGCGTCTTTTTTTGATTACATTATATATATGTCTGAATATAAGATTCTTATTTCTAAACCTGAATTAGGCTATGAACTTCTGGATTCTGGTAATAACGAAAAATTGGAACGTTATGGGAATGTGATTATCTCTCGTCCTGATCCGCAAGCGCTTTGGCAAAAAAATCTTTCATCCGGTGAATGGCAAAAAGCTTCCGCCAGATTTTTATTGAAAGGAGAAAAAGGGGAGTGGCGGATTAAGAGAAATATTCTTAATAAATGGCCTATTGAATTTTCCGGTCTTAAATTTTTTATTAAACCGACGCCTTTTAAGCATACCGGTCTTTTTCCGGAACAAGCGTCTAATTGGAAATGGCTTAGGGAAAAAATAGAAATAGCCGGCCGTCCTATTTCCGTCTTGAATCTTTTTGGCTACACCGGCGGCGCCACTCTCGCTTGCGCCTCGTCTGGCGCTTCTGTCGTTCATGTTGATAGCTCTCGTTCAGCTGTTTCTTGGGCTCGGGAGAATGCTGAAATTTCTGATCTTTCCGGAAAACCGATTCGTTGGATTTTGGATGATGCCGTTAAATTTGTTGAAAAAGAAATTCGACGCGGTAATAAATACGACGGCCTTATTTTGGATCCCCCTGCTTTTGGCCATGGTCCAAATAAGGAAATTTGGAAAATCGAAAAAGATTTTACGAATCTTGTTTTGAATCTGGAAAAAATTATTTCTTCTCATCCGCTCTTTGTTCTTTTAAGCGGCTACGCAGCTGGTTATTCGGCCATCGCTTATGAAAATAATCTTGAAATTTTCAAAAAAAGTTTTGGCGGTGTTATTGAAAAAGGGGAGCTCGCTATTATGGAAAAAGGAAGCGAGCGCCTTCTTCCTTGCGGAATCTTTGCCCGCTGGTCTCTTTTATGAAGATTAAAGTTATTTTTGAAGACAACCATGTTATTGCTGTTTTTAAACCGGCTGGTTTGCTTTCTGATCCTGGAAAAGATAATTCTCCATCTCTTTTTTTTGAAGTTAAAAAATATCTTAAAAAAAAATACAATAAGCCGGGTAATGTTTTTTTGGGAATTGTTCACCGTCTTGATCGTCCTGTTTCCGGTATTATGCTTTTTGGAAAAACCTCTAAAGGCGCCAGTCGTTTATCTGAACAAATAAGACGTGGAGAAATAAAAAAAACTTATACCGCTCTTGTTTCCGGAATTTTAAAGGAAAAAAAAGGAAGCCTAAAAAATTATCTTTTAAAAGATCGAATTAAAAATAAAACCTCCGTTTTTTCTTCTCTTGTCCCTGGCGGCAAGTTTTCTGAACTTTCTTACGAAGTTATTAAAGAAGGTAAAAATTGTTCTCTTTTAACAATTATTTTAAAGACCGGACGTTCGCATCAAATACGCGCTTCTCTTTCCTCTTTGGGACACCCTATTTTTGGTGATCAAAAATACGGCTCCAAAGAAAAAATGCCGGATAATTCCATTGCTCTTTCCGCGAGCGCTGTTGAATTCAAAACCGCTACTACCGGAGAAATAATAAAACTTTCCGTCCCGGCTTCTTTTTTGTTATAATATTGTTGTCTTTATAATTAACTAAAACAAAAATATGAAAAAAGGATATGTGGTGAATATTGAAGAAGAGACAAAGAATAATTCCGACTTTCGTCGCGTTCTTTATACGGGAAAAAATAGCCAGCTGGTTGTGATGAGTTTGAAGCCGGGTGAAGATATCGGAGATGAAGTTCATAATCTTGACCAGTTTATACGCATAGAAGAAGGAACGGGCAAAGCTGTCTTGGATGGCGTCGAACACGACATTATGGCAGAGTGGGCAATAGTTATTCCGGAAGGAACAGCTCATAACATCATAAATACTGGCGCGACCGAAATGAAACTTTACACGATTTATTCTCCTCCGGAACATAAAGATGGTGTTGTTCGAGTCACTAAAGCTGAAGCGATGGCTGAAGAGGAGCACTTCGACGGCCAAACCACCGAATAGGTTAATTGTGAGTAAAAAAGAAAAATCCCTCTTTTATCAAAGGGGATTTTTTTGATTTTTTATCAGATCGGCGATACGAAAATTTTCTCTACTATCGCGAAAATTTCCGGACAATATTCTTTTACGTAATACCATTTCATCGACCACTGTTTTTTTTCTTTGTCTGAACAGAAAATGAACGGTGACCTTTCTGCTCCTTCGTCATCGATCCAGATTGTATCCGGAAAATAAATCGGAATGTTTATCAGCTTTTCGGGAATTTGTTTTCCGGCTCTAATTAAAACACTGGCCAAAATCTGTCCGGTTGGAAAATCTGTCCTGTGTTTTAAAATAGCTAAAATTCTGCCGTCTATTTTTTTTTCCTCTTTTTCCTCATTTTGATCGATTATTTTTATTTCAAAATTAAGGATTTTTGGCTTCAAAGTCCAGCCAACTTCTTCCATGTTTGGATAAAAAAACTCCGGCTCTATTCGAATTCCTCTAAAGCTTATAATGTTTCCTTTTATTGTCATTCTTTTTCTCCTTCTGATTTTAAAATTCTTTTTTTAGATTATTTTATTTAATAAAACTTGTCAAAATTTGCTTTTTAAAAATAAAAGTATTAAAAACAAATCAGCTTTTTTATAATTTTTTGGAGGTGCGAAATGAGCAAAATGTTAGTCAAGGATTTGTTTTTTCTTTTTCCTAATTTTTTTCGCAAAAAAGTAAAATGTGATTGCGGTCACGTTTCTTCGCGAAGAAAAATAATCTATGTTTTTGGTGAAAAATATTCCTTATTTTTTAAAGAGAAAGGCAATCCTGAATTCTGTCCAAATTGCCTGGCGAGGATGGCTATTAGATGCGCTTGGTGCGGAAGACCGATAATGCCTAACGATCCAATCACGCTTTTTTCCCCGAAAGATACTAACTTTAAAATTACGGAAAACGCTTTTGTTTATTCCGAAAATCCTCTCTGTTTAGTCGGTTGTCTTCGTTGGGAAGGATGTTGTCCTTTTTCTTATCTTTATCGAGCTGGTTTCTGGATTCCTCCAGGAAAAGTAGAAAGGGTTTTAAGTCCTATCGAAGAATGTCTTCTTCAAAAAGATATTTTTATAGCGGAAGATATTTCCAAAATTAAAAATTGATTTTTTATTTTTTGCCCCCTTTTTTTTGGGGGTTTTTCTTTTTTATATTTTTTAAAACAAGATAAAGAAACTTTCTTTTTTAAAAAATATTTTTATTATTTAAATTGGCACTTTTCCACATTTTTTGCCACCACTTCTTCTTCTTTCTGTTATACTTAAATCAAGTCGTTATATTTTAAAAAACGAGAAAAAGGTCGTTATTGGTTTTAAAAATTATTAAAGGTCCTAATTTAAAATAACACATTATGTATATTCAAAGTTGGAGTACTGTCGTCGCTGAATCCCTTCAAAATCTTTGGTTTGATGTTATGGCGTTTTTCCCGACTTTAATCGGCGCTATTATCATCTTTGTTATTGGTATCATTGTCGCTTCCGCTTTAGGTACTTTGGTTGGAAAGATAGTTTCTGTTCTAAAAATTGATGAAGGATTAAGAAAGCTTGGCGTGGAAAAATATTTTGACCGCGCTGGTATTAATATGGATTCGGCCAAATTTTGTGATCGTGTCGTCTTTTGGTTTTTGGTTGTTGCTTTCCTTTTAGCTGCTACCGATATCTTAAAGTTTTATGCTCTTTCCGCCTTTTTGACTGATGTCTTGTCTTATATTCCGAATATTATTATTGCTGTCTTGATTCTCTTGGCTGCAATTGTTCTCGCTAATCTCTCCGAGAAAATCGTTCGAGGTTCTGTTATGTCTGCTCGTCTTCACGCAGCAAAATTTCTTGGAGCTTTAACTTGGTATTCAATCACTATTTTTGGATTTTTAGCTGCTCTCGTCCAGCTTAATGTTGCTACAACTATTATTAATACGGTTATTACCGGTATTATTGCTATGGTTGCTTTGGCTGGTGGCATTGCTTTTGGTATTGGTGGAAAAGATTATGCTTCTCATCTGATTGCTAAATTTCGCGATAAGATTGAAGACTAATACTTTTTATTTCGATTTAAAAAACCGCTCTTCTAAAATTGAGCGGTTTTTTAATTATTCTATTGACATTTTAGGTTTATCTGGATTACAATAAAAACACTTATGAGTACTAAGGAAAAAGAACAAAAAACAAGCGGCTAAAAAGTCCTGTGTTTGGTTGTTGTGGCCGCGATGATCGCGGTTTTTTTATCCTTGCTTTTAAGAAAAAAAATTTGTAAAATTGAATCCGCTTTTTCTCTCGACCTGGGTTCTTTTTAAATAAAGATTCCAGGCTGAAAGAAAAGGAAGTTTAAGAATGCTTTGATAGAACGTTTACAACTGAAAAGCTAAGTAAAATAACAGGTATTCTTTCACGCTTTTAAATAGCGTGAAGGTAAAATAAAAAGCAAAGCATTCTCTGAATCAAGAACCCTCGCCTATTTTAATAACTTATAGGAATGGGTTCGAAACTATCTCATTATTGAGATGGTCGGAATTAAGAGCGTAAGGTGGATGCCTTGGCACCAAGGAGCGATGAAGGACGCGGCGTAGCGGCGAAACGTCTCGGGAAGGTGTGTAGCAACCTATGATCCGAGAATTTCCTAATGGGGAAACCCTGCAAGATAAACTCTTGCAATCCGCTTATATGCGGAAGCGTACCCGGGGAAGTGAAACATCTCAGTACCCGGAGGAAGATAAAATAATTATGATTCCCTTAGTAGCGGCGAGCGAACGGGGAAGAGCCTAAACTTAATTTTCAGCTTGCTGAAAATTGAGGGTTGTAAGGTAAGTACATTTTCAGCTAATAACTCTTCTTTAAAAAATTTTTACGGAAGAGTTATTGGCTGGGAGAAAAGTTACAAATTTGTTTGTTAGCGGAAGCGTGCTGGAAAGCCGCGCCAAAGAGGGTGAAAGCCCCGTAGGCGAAAACAAACAAACTTTTCGTATTTATTCTTAAGTACCTCGAGAAATGAACACTTCGAGGGAATCTGCGAGAACTGTCTCGTAAGGCTAAATATCCTTGGCGACCGATAGCGAACTAGTACCGTGAGGGAAAGGTGAAAAGCAGGCCGGTGAGGCCGATGAAATAGAATCTGAAACCTTATGCTTACAAGGAACGGAAGTCCGTAAGGATAACCGTGTGCCTATTGAAGAATGAGCCAGCGAGTTTATCTGTCTCCTTTGTCTAACTCCTAAGGGAGGAAGGCGTAGTGAAAGCGAGCGTTAATAGCGCGTATGAGGAGCCGGATAAGACCCGAAGCCGGGTGAGCTTGCCCTGGTCAGGGTGAACCCAAGCGAAAGTTTGGGGGAAGCCCGAACCGGTAGACCGTTCAAAATCTTCGGATGAACTGGGGTAAGGAGTGAAAAGCTAATCGAACTCGGTAATAGCTGGTTCTCTCCGAAATAGTTTTAGGACTAGCCTCGAGCGTTTATGTGTGGGGGTAGAGCACTGGATAGTCTGAGTAGAGGGAAACTTCGCCAGACTAATCAAACTCCGAATACCATACAATATAGCTCGGGAGTCAGAATGTGGGGGCTAAGCTCCATGTTCGAGAGGGAAACAGCCCAGACCGCCAACTAAGGTCCCTAAATACTTACTAAGTGCAAATGAGGTAGTGTCGTGCCATAGACAGATAGGAGGTGGGCTCAGAGGTAGCCATCCTTTAAAGAGTGTGTAACAACTCACTATTCGATACTGGCAAGGCGCGCCGAAAATGTGCGGGGCTAAGTAAGTTACCGACGTTGCGGATGCCAGTGCATAGCACTGGAAATATCAATAATCAAAAATCAAACTCCAAATTTTGGAATTTGAAAATTGTGTTTGGTGCTTCCAGTGCTGTGCGCCGGTGTAGTAGGAGAGCATTCCATTTGCGCCGAAGCGAGACCCGCGAGGGCTCGTGGAGCGGATGGAAGAGAGAATGCTGGCATGAGTAACCACAAAGCCGATGGGAAATCGGCTCTCCGAAAATTCAAGGTTTCCGTGGCACTGGCAATCATCCACGGGTTAGGCGGTCCTAAGGCGATGGCGAAAGCCGCAGCCGATGGGTAGCTGGTTAATATTCCAGCCCTGCCTATAAATTCTAACGGGGGGACGGAGGAAATAAGGTTAAGCGCCTTAATGGTTTGGCGTTGCTTTATTTAAGAAATAACTCGCGACAAATGCGCGTGTTTTCCTTTAATGGAAATTTCAAAATAAGGCGAAAGCTTTAGCTTTTGCTAAGGTGATTTAGCTGAATAGCCTTCCAAGAAAAGCCTCTAGGGTTAATTTATAGGCATCCGTACCGGAAACCGACACAGGTGGATAGGGCGAGGAGCCCAAGGAGAACGAGTGATTTCTCGCTAAGGAACTCGGCAAAAAAGCGGCCGTAAGTTCGCAATAAGGCCTGCCCGACTTTTAGTCGGGCCGCAGCTAAAGTTTCTCTGGCGACTGTTTACCAAAAACACAGCTCCCTGCTAACACGTAAGTGGATGTATAGGGGGTGACACCTGACCGATGCGAGAAGGTTAACGGTGGCGGTGTCTGGCACTTTGTTTATAAATTTTATAAACAAAGTGCTGGATGCTGACTGCCCGAAGCCCTCGTCAATGTCAGCGATAACTATAATCGTTCTAAGGTAGCGCAATTCCTTTCCGGGTAAGTTCCGGAGCGCACGAAAGGTGTAACGACTGGAGAACTGTCTCAGCGAGAAGCTCGGTGAAAATGCGATTCCCGTGAAGACGCGGGATACCTGCAGCGGGACGAAAAGACCCCGGGAGCTTTACTGTAGCTTGATATTGGCCTTAGATTGTTTCTGCGCAGTATAGGTGGGAGGCTTTGAAACTCTGATTTTGGTCAGAGTGGAGCCGCAAATGAGATACCACCCTTAAATGATTTAAGTTCTAACCGATAAAGAGTCCGAAAGGTAAACTTTATTGGAACAGTGTCTGGCGGGCAGTTTTTCTGGGGCGGAATCCTCCCAAAAAGTAACGGAGGAGTTTAAAGGTCGGCTTGGCTCGGATGGAAATCGAGCCTAATGTGTAAAGGCATAAGCCGGCTTAACTGCAAGACTTGCAAGTCGAGCAGATGCGAAAGCAGAACTTAGTGACCCGACGAACCTTTACAGGAAGGTCGGAGACAACGGCTAAAAGCTACCCCGGGGATAACAGGCTAGTCGCGCCCGAGCGTCCATAGCGACGGCGCGGTTCGGCACCTCGATGTCGGCTCATCTTAGCGCGGGGCTGGAGAAGGTCCCAAGCGTTTGGCTGTTCGCCAATTAAAAAGGTACGCGAGCTGGGTTCAAACCGTCGTGAGACAGGTTGGTCTCTATCTGCTGCAGGCGTTAATATTTGAGGGAAGCTGACCCTAGTACGAGAGGACCGGGTTGGACGAACCTCTGGTCTACCAGCTTTGGTACCAACTGAAGTGCTGGGTAGCTATGTTCGGACGGGATAAGCGCTGAAAGCATCTAAGCGCGAAGCCTCTCCCAAGATTAGATATATGGCCTCGTGAAAGACTATCACGTTGATAGGCTCTAGGTGTAAGCGCGGTAACGCGTTTAGCCAAGGAGTACTAATGGCCTATCCGATCATCTCAATGTTGAGATGATTTAAGAGATATGTTTTGTTTTTAATTTTTTATTTAGCTTTTCATGAGTAAACCAAAAAGAGTTTTGGTTTGCCGGTGATTAACTCGCGCTGGAAACACCCGATCCATTCCGAACTCGGAAGTGAAACGGCGCGGAACCGATGATAGTCCTTCGGGGCGAAAGTAGGTTTTGCCGGCATACCAAA